>JAKQLM010000211.1 GCA_029567145.1 Pseudomonadota bacterium | reverse complement strand
TTCGTCCATGCCAAGGATGGCGATGATGTCCTGCAGCGACTTGTAGCGCTGAAGGATGCCCTGCACCGAACGGGCAACGGCATAGTGCTCGTCGCCGATGACCGCCGGGTCCAGTAGACGAGAGGTCGAGTCGAGCGGGTCAACGGCCGGGTAGATCCCCAGTTCCGAGATCGCACGCGACAGAACCGTGGTGGCGTCAAGGTGGGCGAAGGACGTGGCAGGCGCCGGGTCGGTCAGGTCGTCAGCCGGAACGTAGATCGCCTGAACCGAGGTGATGGACCCCGCCTTGGTCGAGGTGATGCGTTCCTGCAAAGCACCCATGTCGGTCGCCAGCGTCGGCTGGTAGCCCACGGCGGACGGGATACGGCCCAAGAGAGCCGACACTTCCGAACCGGCCTGGGTGAAGCGGAAGATGTTGTCGACGAAGAACAGAACGTCGGTCCCGGACTGGTCGCGGAACTGCTCGGCCAGGGTCAGGCCGGTCAGCGCCACGCGGGCACGGGCCCCCGGGGGTTCGTTCATCTGACCGTAGACCAGCGCCACTTTGGAAGCGGTCAGGTCGTCGATCTTGATAACGCCCGATTCGATCATTTCGTGATACAGGTCGTTGCCTTCACGGGTCCGTTCACCCACACCGGCGAACACCGAATAGCCCGAGTGCACCTTGGCGATGTTGTTGATCAGTTCCATGATCAGAACCGTCTTGCCCACGCCCGCACCACCAAAGAGGCCGATCTTGCCGCCCTTGGCATAGGGGGCCAGAAGGTCGATGACCTTGATCCCGGTGACCAGAACCACGGATTCCGTCGCCTGTTCGCTGAATGCCGGGGCAGGCTGGTGAATGGCGCGGGTCTGGGTTGCCGCGACCGGGCCGCGTTCGTCCACCGGCTCGCCGATGACGTTCAGGATGCGGCCCAGGGTCGCGTCGCCCACGGGAACCGAGATCGGCGAACCAAGGTCGGACACGGCGGTGCCGCGCACCAGGCCTTCGGTCGCGTCCATGGCGATGGTCCGGACGGTGTTTTCGCCAAGATGCTGGGCCACTTCCAGAACCAGACGCTTGCCGTTGTTGGTGGTTTCCAGCGCGTTCAGGATAGCGGGCAGCGCGCCATCGAACTGCACGTCCACGACAGCGCCGATGACCTGGGTCACCTTACCCATAGCCTTGGAGGGAGATTTTGCCATTGTCATAAGCCTCGTTCTAGGTGTTTCGGATGGCCCGGCGGTCGGACCCGTGTTCAGCGTCTAGCGGCGGTCAGGGGGCATCGTACCACCCGCCGCCAAAGGCGACCCGCCCGGTGACGCAATGGAAGATGCGGCCGGGAAAGTAGCGCCGGTATTTCGCCCGGAACTGGTTCCGGATCTGGTGAAAGCTTTCGTCCGCACGGGCCTTGCCCTTGTGCAGAAGGTGGAAGTCGATCGCATAGGACCGGCCGCCCAGGAATTCCGCCTGCAGGCACAGGTCCGCGCCATAGTAGTGGAACCCGGCCATGTCGTAGGAGTTCAGCACCGGCTTCAGCCGCCGCATGACGATAAAGCATTCGTCCAGCGATTCCACCCGCGCCGGAACGCTGCCAAGGCGGCGGTCGGTGCCGAAGATGTCGCTGATGTGCAGCGCCTGCGCCGTCACCGAATGGTTCAGGGGCCGCCACGGGCTGCCTGCGACACCGGCGACCAGCCACTGTGGATCGGCGGCGTCCAGCGCCTCGATCCGGGCGACAAGATCGTCGTAGCCGCAATCGACCAGCTCCACATCCTCGTGGCAGAAGATCACATAGCGGCCACGCGCCTTGGGCCACATGTGCTTGTGCCAGTCGAATCCGTCGAACTGGTTGCCCTTGCGGTTGTCCGCCGCCAGGAATTCCGAGTTCTCAGCCGTGAAGCCATGCGCGGCAAAGCTTTCCAGCAGGCGGTCGTACTGCGCCTGATCCCGCACCAACGAGCAGACCGAGAACACAAGATCGCTCTCGTCCCGGTTCTGCACATATGTCGGTTGCGGGGTCATGGATCAAAGCGCCTCGGCACCCGAGATGATCTCGATCAGTTCCTTGGTGATCGCAGCCTGACGCGAGCGGTTGTAGATCGTCGTGTACTTGTTGATCATGTCGCCCGCGTTGCGGGTCGCGTTGTCCATGGCGGACATCCGCGCGCCCTGTTCGCTGGCGCCATTTTCAAGCAAGGCCGTGAAGATCTGCGTCGCCACGCCCCGGGGCAGAAGGTCGGCCAGAATGGCCTCTTCGCTGGGTTCGTAGTCATAGAGGGCGGTCGGAGCTGCCGCTTCGAACTTGGCCGGGATCACTTGCTGCATCGTCGGGATCTGGGCGATCACCGACTGGAAGCGGTTGTAGAAGATCGTGACCACATCGGCCTCGTCCGCTTCGAACGCCGCCATCACTTCGCGGGCAATCGCCTGGGCGTTGACATAGCCCACACGCTTGACTTCGCTAAGATCGACATGGCCGACAAAGGCCTGCGCCCAGTCGCGCTTGAGCTGTTCGCGGCCCTTCTTGCCGACAGTCAGGATCTTGACCGTCTTGCCCGCCGCCGCCAGCTCGTTCGCCCGCAGACGGGCCAACTTGACGATCGACGAGTTGAAGCCACCGCAGAGGCCGCGTTCAGAGGTCATCACGACCAGAAGATGCACCTGGTCCCGACCGTTCCCGGCCAGAAGCTTCGGTGCGCCTTCGCCGGTGCCGACACCCGCTGCCAGAGCCGTCATCACCGCCGTCATCCGCTCGGCAAAGGGCCGGGCGGCTTCGGCAGCATCCTGGGCCCGCCGCAATTTCGCGGCGGACACCATTTGCATGGCCTTGGTGATCTTGCGGGTGTTCTTGACACTCGCGATCTTGTTCTTCAGGTCCTTAAGGCTGGGCATCTGCCTACTCCTTCAGGGCGCTTCAGGCGAAGTCTTTGGCGAAAGCGTCAAGCTCGGCACGGATCGCTTTTTCCAGATCGCCCGCGACTTTGCGGTCGTTCTTGGTGATGTCTTCCAGCAGCGCCTTGCCGTTCGTGCGCAGGTGCTTCAACAGCCCCGCCTCGAACCGGCCCACGTCCTTGACCGGCACCTTGTCCAGATAGCCGTTGGTGCCCGCAAAGATCACGCAGACGATCTCGGCGTTGGTCATCGGCGAATACTGGTTCTGCTTCATCAGTTCCGTCAAACGCGCGCCGCGGTTCAAAAGCGCCTGGGTTGAGGCGTCAAGGTCCGAACCGAACTGCGCAAAAGCCGCCATTTCGCGGTACTGCGCCAATTCCAGCTTGACCTTGCCCGCGACCGATTTCATCGCGTTGGTCTGGGCCGAGGAGCCCACGCGGCTGACCGACAGACCGGTGTTCACGGCCGGACGGACGCCCTGGTAAAAGAGTTCGGTCTCCAGGAAGATCTGGCCGTCGGTGATCGAGATCACGTTCGTCGGGATATAGGCCGACACGTCACCCGCCTGGGTTTCGATGATCGGCAGCGCGGTCAGCGACCCGGCACCGAAATCGCCGTTCAGCTTGGCCGACCGTTCCAGCAGGCGGGAGTGCAGGTAGAACACGTCGCCCGGATAGGCTTCACGCCCCGGCGGACGGCGCAGGAGCAGCGACATCTGGCGGTAGGCCACGGCCTGCTTGGACAGGTCATCATAGATGATCAGGGCATGGCGGCCGTTGTCGCGGAAGAATTCCGCCATCGCGGTTGCCGAATAGGGCGCCAGGAACTGCATCGGAGCGGGGTCGGACGCGGTGGCGGCCACGACGATGGTGTAGGCCATCGCGCCGGTCTCTTCCAGCTTCTTCACCAGCTGCGCCACGGTCGAGCGCTTCTGCCCGATGGCGACATAGATACAGTACAGCTTCTTCGATTCGTCCGAACCGGCAGCCTCGTTATAGGCCTTCTGGTTCAGGATCGTGTCCAGCGCCACGGCGGTCTTGCCGGTCTGACGGTCGCCGATGATCAGTTCGCGCTGGCCACGGCCAACCGGGATCATCGCGTCGATTGCCTTGAGGCCGGTCGCCATCGGTTCATGCACCGATTTCCGGGGAATGATGCCCGGGGCCTTGACGTCGGCCACGCGGCGTTCGGTCGCTGCAATCGGGCCCTTGCCGTCGATCGGGTTGCCCAGACCGTCCACAACGCGGCCCAGAAGCGCGTCACCGGCGGGCACGTCCACGATGGACTTGGTGCGCTTGACGGTGTCGCCTTCCTTGATGTCCTGGTCGGAGCCGAAGATAACGATACCGACGTTGTCGACTTCCAGGTTCAGCGCCATCCCGCGGATGCCGCCGGGGAATTCGACCATCTCACCGGCCTGCACGTTGTCCAGGCCATGCACACGGGCAATCCCGTCACCGACCGACAGCACGCGGCCAACTTCGGCCACTTCGGCGTCCTTGCCAAAGTTCTTGATCTGCTCTTTCAGGATCGCAGAGATCTCGGCAGCCTGAATTCCCATCACCCAACCTCTTTCATTGCATTCTGGAGCGCCGCGAGCTTCGCCTTGACCGACGTGTCGATCATGGTCGAGCCGAGCTTGACGACAAGACCGCCGATGAGCGTTTCATCAACGGTGGTGTTCAGTTTCACGGTCTTGCCGACGCGGGCTTTCAGCGTCTCGGCAAGCTTTTTCGATTGTGCGGCGGTCAGCGCGCGGGCGGCGGTGACCTCGGCGGTCACTTCGCCCTTTTCGGCGGCGATCATGTCGGCCAGCGCGGTCAGGAACTGCGGCAGCACGAAAAGCCGCCGCTTGTCCGACATAAGCGCCAGCGTATTCGTCATCAGGGTGCTGAGGCCCAGCTTCGCGCCAATGGCGGCGATGACCTTGCCCTGATCGTCCCGGCTGATCACCGGCGAGGCGATCACGGCGCGCAGGTCGGCCCCGGCAGCCAGCGTTTCCGCAAGGGCGGTGGTATCGGCCTCCAGCGCCTTGTCGTCCTTGGCCAGGTCGAACAAGGCCGATGCGTAGCGCGAGGCAATGCCGAGAGAGATCGAAGCCGGTTCTGACACGTCAACCCTTCCGCTGTCTGTGGCCCGTGGTTCTTGCGAACCGGGCCGTCCTTTGGCGCAGACCTTGACCCTCGGCCAAGGCTGCACATCATCCGTCGCGGGCGTCCTTAGCAGAGGCGTATCCACCCCGCAACCGGGTTGCTCCCGGTTTCGTGACGCAAGAGCGCACAGAGTGAGGAACTGCGCGAAATCGCCACGGGACCATCACGAACCAGTGTCGGCAGGTGTGGGCGGTGCGGGTTCGGCTCACACCTTTTCACATACCTGACAGCTTGCCGCGCCAGCCGTTGACCCTGGTCCCCCGATGCAGCCCCTTGGCGACCTGATGCAGGATAGGAAGGACAGCGCAATGGCAACGACGATCTCCAGACGCAAGCTTTTGGTCGCGGCGGCAGGGTGGACGGTTGCGGCAGGCGCAGCGCTGGCCCAAAGCACCGAACCGGACGTGACAGCGACCGTGCGCAACAACGTTTCGGGTTTCCGGATGCAGGACTGGCGCGACCACTTCGAGACGCTGGGCAAAGCGACCATCGTCGCTGACACCGCGTCGCGGGCGCTGCATTTCTGGAGCGCGGATGGCAGCGACTATCGGATCTTCCCGACCTCGGTCCCGTTGACCGACGATCTGACCAAGCGCGGATATACCGAAATTGTCCGCAAGAAGGTTGGGCCAAGCTGGACCCCGACTGCGTCGCAAATGGAGCGTTATCCGGACTGGAAGCCGATCGGCCCCGGCCCCGAGAACCCGCTTGGCACACATGCGATGTACCTCGGCTGGCCCGCCTACATCATTCACGGCACGCATGATACGCGCAAGATCGGGCGGCGGTCGTCGGATGGGTGCATCGGGCTGTTCAACGAAAACATCGCCCAGTTGTTCGCGCTTTGCCCGGTCGGAACGCAAGTCCGCGTCATCTGACCGGTCGCTAAAGCGGTTTCACCAGCCGTTCCAGCCAATGTCCGGTGATCTTGTCCAGTCCCCGCTTTCCCGTGGGATTGAATCCCTCACGGTTCCAGAACGCCCGTCCGCGCGGGTTGGCGTCCAGAACAGCAAGATAAAGCCGCGCTGCGTGCCGCTTTCGGGCAAGCATTTCGGCATGGGCCAGGAAGGTGCGCCCATGACCCGCGCTTTGTGCCCAGGGGCCAAGCAGCATCAGACCAAGGTAGGCATCGTTGCCTTCGGGAAAGCCGTAGGACAGCTCGGCCACGCCGGACAGGCGCTGGTTCAGAAACAGGCCCAGCCGGTCGCTTTCGGCGGGATCGCAGTTCGGCGGCGCGTCGGTAAAGAACTTTGAGGCCTGGTGGGCGGGATCGACGCGCCCTTCGGCCAGCAACCAGTAGTCCGGTGCTTCACGGTAGAACTGCGCGACAAGAGCGGTCTCGCCAGGCAGCAGCTCACGAATCCGCATGGGCAATCCTGACGATTTCCAGGTCCAGCGCCCCGGTCGGGCGCTTCCAGGTCACCACGTCGCCGACCTGCGCGCCCAAGAGCGCCCGTGCCAGCGGAGAATTCGGCGCGATGCGGTGGCGGGGGGCGTCGGCTTCGTCTTCTCCGGTGATCTCGTAGGTGCTTTCGACCCCTGCGTCATCCACCACGGTGACCGCAAGGCCAAAGGCGACTTCGGTCAGGTCATGCGACAGGGGGTCGATGACGACGGCAGCTTTCAGACGGGCGTCCAGCCAGCGCAGGTCACGCTCGGCCGCGGCTTCGGGCAGCTTGTCCAGCCGGTCGGGGCGGGCTTTCAGCGCCGCAAGATCGGCCTGCCGCGCGGTGATCCGCGCCTGCAGGGCGGCAAGGCCCCGGGGCGTGACGATGTTCGGTCCGGGCGACAGCGGCAGTTCTGGCAGATCCGGGCGGTCGTTCCCTGCATCCTCGTTCACGAAGGCGCGGCTCATCGGGCAAGCAGCTCCAGCGGGTCATAGATCAGTCCGGTGCCCCAGGCAGCGCGTGCCAGACTGTCCGGCTTGCAGCGGATGCGACCCAGATCAAGGTCGTCGCGGGCAAAGAACTGCCGCCGGGTGACCACGGATTCGGGGTCCTTCCAGGCTTCGGTCAGACTGCCCGCCGTGATCCGGCAGCGAAAGAAGATCTCGACCTGGTGAAAACCGCTGGCGGGATCGTGGAACTCGTTCACCAGCGCCGGATCCAGGACCGCGATGGTCAGGCCGGTTTCCTCATGCACTTCGCGGATCAGGTTGGCGGGCAACGACTGGCCCGGTTCGACCCCACCGCCCGGAGCGCACCACAGGTCGGACCGCGCATTGGCCCAGGCGTTGACCAGCAAAAGCCGGTCATCCTGCAGGATCAGGGCGCGGACGGCAAGGCGGGGGCTGGGGTGGCGGCGCATGCCCGTCAACCTGTGACGCCGCGTCAGAATTGTCCAGCGCCGGGATTTCCGGGCTTGCCCTGTGGCGGCGGGCGCGGGACAGTCGGCGGATGTGGATGACCGGACGCCTTGCCCGCTTCCTGCCAGCCCCGGCCACCGAAGAGGGCGCGGGGCCGACGGACGCGGTTGTCCTGTTGCACGGGCTGGCGCGAACCGATGCCTCGCTTGCCCCGATGGCTCTGGCCCTGAAGGCCGAGGGGTTCCGGGTGCTGAACTGGTCCTACCCGTCGACAAAAGCCCCGCCCGACGTTCTGGCCGAAGAGGTCGGTCAGGCTGTTGCCAGGGTTGGCCCGGGCCGGGTGCATTTCGTGACGCATTCGATGGGCGGCATCCTGCTGCGCGACTGGCTGGCGCGGCATCGTCCCGATCAGATGGGCCGCGTCGTGATGCTGGCCCCGCCGAACCACGGGTCGGAACTGGTGGACAAGCTGGGCGACAACCCAGTCTTTCACATGGTCAACGGGGCGGCGGGCAAGTCGTTGGGCACCGGGCCGGAAAGCTGGCCGAACCGCCTGCCGCCTGCGGATTACCCGCTGGGGATCATCGCGGGCACCCGGTCGCTGAACCCGGTCTGGAACGCGCTGTTGCCGGGCGCAAACGACGGCAAGGTGACAGTGGAAAGCACCAGGCTGGACGGCATGGCCGAGCATCTTGTCTTGCCCGTCACCCACACCTTCATGATGGTCAACCCGGTGGTGATCCGGCAGGTGATCACCTTCCTGCGCGAGGGGAGGTTCGACCCTTCACTGACGCTTTCGGCGGTCGTGAAAGAGACGATTCAGGCGGTTCAGTCCGGCTGACAACCTCGGGCGTGCCGGTATCGGGCTTGCCCTTTTCCAGTTGCGCCCGGCCATAGGCGGCAAGGGCCTCGTACTGGCGGACAAAGGCGGCAAGCTCCTTTTCCTCCAGCTCTTCCAGATCCAGCAGCGACAGGTGCGCACCCTTGGTGGCGCGGATCAGCTCGTCCAGCTTCAGTTGCATCGCCACGGTGTCGCGGTTCTGGGTGTTCTGGATCAGGAACACCATCAGGAAGGTGATGATCGTGGTGCCGGTGTTGATGACCAGTTGCCAGGTGTCGGAGTAGCCGAAGATCGGCCCGGTGATCAGCCAGACCACGATTATGGCGGCGGCCAGCAGGAAGGTGACCGGCCGGCCCGACAGTTGGGCGATGGAACGGGCGGCGCGGGTGTAGATCGAGGCGTGGTCGGACATGGGGACCCCTGGGGTGCAAGCTGTGGCCAAGGTAACGCAGATCCCGCCGGACGCTGCCCTGATCTGGGTCAGGCCCGGAATGGCTGATCGCTGGTCCTCGCGCCCGCCCGCCGACAAGACACCGAAAGCGCACGAGTAGGGGTCAGGGGCGCGTTATCCGGTTCACATGCCCCATCTTGCGGCCGGGACGCGGCGCGCCCTTGCCGTAAAGGTGGACAGCGGTGTCGCGCGCCTTCAAGAGGTCAGGCACCCGCAGCACATCATCGCCGATCAGGTTTTCCATCACCACATCGGCATAGCGCCCACCGTCGCCCAGCGGCAGGCCCGCCACCGCGCGGATGTGTTGTTCGAACTGGTCAACGGTGCAGCCCGCCTGGGTCCAGTGGCCCGAGTTGTGGACGCGCGGGGCGATTTCGTTGACCAGCAGGCCCTTTGCGGTGACGAACAGCTCCACTCCCATCACGCCGACATAGTCCAGCGCGTTCAGGATGCGGGCGGCAATCAGCACCGCATCCGACCGCAAGGCAGGCGACAGGCGCGCGGGCACGGTGGTGGTGCGCAGGATGCCGTTGCGGTGGACGTTTTCCCCGGGATCGAAGCAGGCGACCGATCCGTCAAGACCGCGGGCGGCAATCACGCTGATTTCGCGGTCGAAGGCGATGAAGCCTTCCAGAACCGAAGGCGCATTGTTCATCGCAGCCCATGCGGCGCCGATCTGGCTGTCGTCGTCCAGCTTGACCTGGCCCTTGCCGTCATAGCCCAGCCGCGCGGTCTTGAGGATGGCGGGAAGGCCCAGTTTTTCAGCGGCGGCGCGCAGGTCGTCCGCCGAGTTGACGGCGTCCCACGGCGCGGTCAGCAGGCCAAGGTCGTTCAGAAAGCGCTTTTCGATGATGCGGTCCTGGCTGACGGCCAAGGCCCGGCGGTTCGGGCGGATCGGCTTCAGGCTTTCCAGAAGATCAAGCGCCGAGGTCGGGACGTTCTCGAATTCATAAGTGATCACGTCAACGCTGGAGGCAAAGGCGCGGAGCGCCGCTTCATCCTCATAGGGCGCGGTCGTCACGGTGAACGCCACATCCCCTGCAGGCGCGGCGCCCGGCTCATAGATATGGCAGCGATAGCCCAACCGGCTTGCGGCGACCGAAAGCATCCGGCCCAGCTGTCCGCCGCCAAGAATGCCGATGGTCGCGCCCTGGGGAAGCTCAGTCATCGGTCGGCTCCTCGGGGATGCTTGCCGACAGCGCGTCGCGCCAGGCGTCCAGCTTTGCGGCAACCCCCGCATCCGACACCGCAAGGATAGCCGCCGCCATCAGCCCCGCATTGGCCGCCCCGCCGATCGCCATCGTCGCGACCGGATAGCCCTTGGGCATCTGCAGGATGGAGTAAAGCGAGTCGACTCCCGACAACGCCTTGGTCTGAACCGGCACGCCGATCACCGGCACCCGGGTCTTCGACGCCATCATGCCGGGCAGATGCGCAGCCCCCCCTGCACCGGCGATGATCACCTTCAGTCCCCGAAATACAGCAGTCTTGCCATAGTCCCACAGCCGGTCGGGCGTGCGGTGGGCGCTGACGATCTTTGTTTCATACGGAATGCCAAGCTCGTCCAGCACCTCGGCGGCGGCCTTCATCGTGGGCCAGTCGCTTTGCGACCCCATGATGATCCCGACATGAATGGTCATGCGCGCCTCCCTGCCTTGTCAGGCGCGATTACCTTGGGAACGGGGAAGGGGCAAGCGTCAGGCGATGATGTCGGGGATCAGCTGATCCTCGATCTTCACGATCTGGTCCTTCAGCGACAGCTTCTGCTTCTTCAGGCGGCGCAGCGTCAGCTGGTCGGGGCGGCCGGTTTCCTCCAGCGCGTGAATCGCCTGGTCCAGATCGCGATGCTCGCGCCGCAGCACCTCCAGCTTGATGCGAAGCATCTCTTCGAAGCTGAGTTCGGATGGGGCGTTCATGGGCGACCTGATTCCTGCCTTTGCAGCAGAATATAGGAAAGCGTTGCGCTTTGGTGAAGGTTTCTGCACCCCGCCGCCGCCTTTCGCCCGCGCAGCAGGACTTGCGAGCCGCATCACCCAGCCCCATATTGCAAGGACGCGGTTGCCGAACCCGGGACCGCCACCCGTACCGTCGCTTGTATCAAGGACCGTCCGATGACGAAAATTAGCTTTGGGGCCCATCCCTACCTTCTGGGGTTCGAGCAGCTGGAACGGCTGGTCGAACGGACTGCGAAATCCGGGGCCGAGGGCTATCCCCCCTTCAACATCGAGGCGGTGGCGGAAAACGCCTATCGGATCACCCTGGCCGTCGCCGGTTTCCGTGAGGATGACCTGTCGATCACGGTCGAGGACCGGCAGCTTGTCGTGCGGGGCCGTCAGGCAGATGACATCGGGGAACGGGTGTTCCTGCACCGGGGCATCGCCGCCCGTGCCTTCCAGCGCAGTTTCGTGTTGGCCGACGGGGTCGAAGTCGCCGGGGCGACCATGGAACACGGGCTGTTGCACGTCGACCTGCGCCGTCAGGTGCCCGATACCGTCGTGCAGACGATCAGCATCACCCGCAAGGAAGGGGGCCGCAAATGAACACGCCTTTCAACGGCTTGCCGCAGGGGACAGACCGGATCGTCTATGTCCGCGAAGTCCATGTCGATGATCTGCCGGACGAGGTGCGCGAGCAGATGCCCGGTCTGGACGTGATCTGGTCGGTGCACGGGGCTGATGGCAAGCAGCTGGCGCTGGTCGCCGACCGCCGCCTGGCCTTTCATCTGGCGCGCGAGCACGATTTCACTCCGGTCAGCGTGCATTGATCGACGGGCCGCGACGGAACCGCTAAACTGACGCGTATGCAGTTCAGTCAAGACGGAGGTCATCGTGAAAGTCACAACCGGATATTCGCGCATCCAGATTGCCCTGCATTGGGGTGTCGCCCTGCTGATCCTTTTCGCCTGGCTGTCCGGCGAAGGCGCAGAAGAGGCGATGGAACTGGTGGAAGACGGCGGAGTGGTCGGCTTTGTGCCCCATGTGGCCATCGGGCTGGCGATCCTGACGCTCGTGGTCGCGCGCGTTCTGGTGCGGCTGTCGCGCGGGGCCCCTGCCGCGCCGGGGGTGCCTGGCAGCCTGTCCGTCAAGGCGGCTGATTGGGGTCACCGACTGCTTTACCTTCTGATGATCGCCGTGCCGCTGGGCGGGATCAGCGTCTTTTTCCTGGGGCTGGAGGTCGGCCAGATTCACGGTCTGGCCGCGAACCTTCTGATGCTGGTGGTGCTGGGCCATGCGCTGATGGCGCTTTACCATCAGTACGTGCTGAAGGACGGGCTTCTGCGCCGGATGATGCGGGCGGATTGAACGGAAAAGGCCGCGCCCAGAAGCGCGGCCTTCTTTGTTCGGGAGGGCCCCGATCAGGCTTTGGACCGATCAGGCCTTGATCAGCCCCATCTGCTCCAGCTTCAAAAGCACCTGGTGCGCGCAGTGGTCGACGTCGGTGCCTTCGGTGTCCACCACCAGTTCGGCATGGGTCGGGGCTTCATAAGGATCTGAAATCCCGGTGAATTCCTTGATCTTGCCCTCACGCGCCAGCTTGTACAGGCCCTTGCGGTCCCGGCGTTCGCATTCTTCGATGCTGGTCGCGACATGGGTTTCGACAAAGGCCCCGTAAGCCTCGACCATCTCGCGCACCGCCCGCCGCGTGGCCGTGTAGGGCGCGATGGGGGCGCAGATCGCGATGCCGCCGTTCTTGGTGATCTCGCTGGCCACATAGCCGATCCGCTTGATGTTCAGGTCGCGGTGTTCCTTCGAGAACCCCAGTTCCGAAGACAAGTGCTTGCGCACGACGTCACCGTCCAGAAGCGTGACCGGACGCCCGCCCATCTCCATCAGCTTGACCATGAGGGCATTGGCGATGGTGGACTTGCCGCTGCCGGAAAGCCCGGTGAAGAACACCGTGAAGCCCTGCTTGGACCGCGCGGGGCTGGTCTTGCGCAGTTCGGCCACCACTTGCGGGAAGCTGAACCATTCCGGGATATCCAGGCCTTCCCGCAGGCGGCGGCGCAGTTCAGTGCCGGAGATGTCCAGGACGGTCGAGCCTTCGGGCACCTCGTTCGCGGGGAAGTACTGTGCTTTTTCAGCGACATAGACCATGTGCTTGAAATCGACCATCTCGATGCCGATCTCGGCGGCGTGGGCGGCGAACAGTTCCTGCGCGGCGTAGGGGTCGTAGAAATCCTTGCCCTGCGAGTTCTTCCCCGGACCGGCGTGGTCGCGGCCCACGATCATGTGGGTGCAGCCGTGGTTCTTGCGGATCAGCCCATGCCAGACCGCCTCACGGGGTCCTGCCATGCGCATCGCAAGGTTCAGAAGCGACAGCGCCGTGGTCTGGGCCGGATACTGGTCCAGCACCGCCTCGTAGCAGCGCACACGGGTGAAGTGGTCGACGTCGCCCGGCTTGGTCATGCCGACGACGGGGTGGATCAGCAAGTTCGCCTCGGCCTCACGCGCGGCGCGGAAGGTCAGTTCCTGGTGCGCGCGGTGCAGGGGGTTGCGGGTCTGGAAGGCGACGATCTTGCGCCAGCCCAGCTTGCGGAACAGGGCGCGGAGTTCATTGGGCGTGTCGCGGCGGGCTTTGAAGTCATAGTGGACCGGCTGCTGGATGCCGATCACCGGGCCGCCAAGGTAGACCTTGCCCGCCTGGTTGTGCAGGTAGTTCACCGCCGGATGCGCCAGGTCGTCGGCGCCGAAGACCTTTTCAGCTTCCACGGCCTTGTTCGGCACCCATTTGTCGCTGATCGACAGGATCGCCAGGATCACGCCTTCCTGGTCGCGCAGCGCAATATCCTGCCCGGGGGCGACCTTGTCGGCAAACGCCTCGGACACGTCCAGCGTGATCGGCATCGGCCACAGCGTGCCGTCGGCGGTGCGCATGTTGGCGACAACGCCGTCATAATCCGCCTGGCCCATGAAGCCCTTCAGCGGATGGAAGCCGCCATTCATCAACAGCTCCAGGTCGCAGGTCTGGCGCGGGGTCAGGTCCCAGGAGATCAGGTTCCCGGCCTCCAGCTTCAGCTTCTGGGCAGAGTCGGAAGAGACATAAAGTTCCGGGATCGGGGCGTAGTTCGGCAGGGACATGGGTAAAACCTTTCAGCGCGGGCTGACGTTGAGCGAAGGCGGGGCCGCCAGTTGCGCGGGTCCGTAACGCGGGAAAGGGGCAGGATTCAAGCGATAGCAGGGAAAAACCGCGAGAAAAGGCGGAAATGCCGCGCCATTTCAGACGCTCGGACCACAGTTCCGCAGCGAACGGTCCGGATGGGCGGATTTTCCGGTGTGGGTCGGACGGCGCAGGTAAACCGGAACAGCGTTCCGGCTTTCATCAGGCCAGATAGGCGCGGAAGCTGCGGATGACCTTGTCGTAGACCTCGCGCTTGAAGGGCACGATGCTGTCGACCATCTCGTCGGCAAGGATCCAGCGCCAGGTCGAAAACTCGGGGTGTTCGGTGGCGATACGGATGCCGCTGTCGCTGCCGGTGAAGCGGAACAGGAACCATTTCTGCCGCTGTCCGCGATACTTGCCGCCCCAGACGCGGCCCAGAAGCTCTGGCGGAAGGTCATAGGTGACCCAGCCGTGGGTCTTGGCGACAAAGTCCGCCTTGTCCCGGGTCACGCCGGTTTCTTCCCACAGCTCGCGGTAGGCGGCCTGTTTCGGGGTCTCGCCATCGTCGATCCCGCCTTGCGGCATCTGCCAGGCAGGCGAGGGGCTGTCGATGCGCTGGCCCGCGAACACAAGGCCGCGGGCATCGATGAGGACGACACCAACGCAGGGGCGGTAGGGCAGGGTTTCGGGATCGGTCATGAACTGGGGGCGCTTGACGCGCCCCGTCCTTTCAGGGCGCGTCAGGGGCGATGGCAGTCAGCCCCTTGATGATGTCGACGGCATAGGCCAGCTGGTAATCCTCGTCCCGCAGCTTGGCCGATTCCTCGGCCCGGGCGAGTTCCTCTTCATAAAGCCGCTTTTCTTCATCCGTCATGGAATCGTTGGTGATCGCACCGCGCAGGTCGGCTTCGGACCGAGGCTTTACGGCCGACGCCTTTTCCTCTGGCGCGTTCGGGTCCACCGGCGGCGGGGCAGGTTGCTGCACCACGATGTCGGGCGAGATTCCCAGCGCCTGGATCGACCGGCCCGAGGGCGTGTAATAGCGCGCCGTGGTCAGCCGCATCGCCCCGTCACCGCGCAGCGGGATCAGCGTCTGGACGGACCCTTTGCCAAAGCTTTTCGTTCCCACGACGATGGCCCGGCGATGGTCCTGCAGCGCACCGGCCACGATTTCGGACGCCGAGGCCGACCCGCCGTTGATCAAAAGCACGATCGGCTTGCCGTCGATCAGGTCCCCGGCCGTGGCGTTGTAGCGTTCACCGCTGCCCGCCTGACGACCCCGGGTCGAGACGATCTCGCCCTTTTCCAGGAACGCATCGGATACCGAGATCGACTCGTTCAACAGCCCGCCGGGGTTGTTGCGCAGGTCAAGGACGACGCCGTCCATGTTCTCGATTCCGCCCAGTTCCTCGATCCCCTTGTTCAGCGCCTCGACCATGCCGCTGGTGGTCTGGTCGTTGAAGGTGGTGATCCGCAACACGACAGTCTTGCCCACGACGCGGCCCTTGACGGCGGTCAGCTTGATGGTGTCGCGGATGATCGACACGTCAAAGGGTTCGGGCGTGCCTTCGCGCACGACGGTGATGATGATTTCCGACCCGATCGGGCCGCGCATCTTTTCGACGGCTTCGTCCAGCACAAGGCCCAGCACGCTTTCGCCGTTGACATGGGTGATGTAGTCGCCCGCCAGGATCCCGGCCTTGGCCGCGGGTGTGCCGTCCATCGGCGAGATGACCTTGATGAAGCCCTCTTCCTGGGTCACCTCGATGCCAAGCCCGCCAAATTCGCCCTTGGTCTGCACCTGCATGTCTTCAAAGTCCTTGGCGGACAGGTAGGACGAATGCGGGTCAAGCGAGGTGAGCATGCCGTTGATCGCGGCGGTCACCAGATCCTCGGTCGAGACCTCTTCGACATACTGGGCTCGGATGCGTTCGAAGATGTCGCCGAAAAGGTCAAGCTGTTCGTAGACCGACCCTTCCTTCACGGCCTCCTGCGCCAGCAGCGGGCCTGCGATCTGGGTGGTCGCCAGAACTCCGGCCAGGGTCCCGCCGACAGCGGCCATCAGGTATCGTTTCATGCGTGGTCAATCCTCTGTGCGGGCGGTGGCGTCGAACCACGGCATCGGGTCCACGGCGGCAGCGCCCTGTCTCAGTTCCAAGTAAAGCGTTTCCGTGTCGCGCCCGCCAGACCCATCTGCGGGCGGGGTCATGAATTCCTCTGTCACCGCGCCAGTTCCGCCCATCAGGCCCAGCGGAGCCCCCGCCGCGACGACTTCGCCCACTTCGCCATACAGCACGTCCAAGCCGGCCAGAACCAATAGATAGCCGTCACCGGGTTCGACGATCATCACATTTCCGTAGTCCAGCAGCGGCCCCCGGTAGCGGATCGTCGCAGGCCAGGGTGCGGTGACCAGGGCGCGCGCCTGGGTCGCCAGAGTGACGCCGGGTCGGCGCACCCCGGCGGCATCCGCCTCGCCCGGGCGGCGCAGGATGGTGCCCAGCACGGGCAAGGGCAGCCGGCCCTTTTCGGCGGCAAAACTGGTACCGGCCTCGGCATCGGGGGACAGGCCCAGGGCAAAGGCGTCCAGGGTGTCGGCACTTTCCAAAAGGCTGCGCAGCGCGTCGGGGTCTTCGGTGAACCGCAGCGGCAGGTCCATGCGGTCGGAAATCGCCTGCGACAATTCGGTCCGGGCCGTCTGTGCGGCGGCAAGGCCCGCCTCCAGCGTCTTGCCCGCCGACACCTGCAAGGCGCGCAGGTCGGCCAGTTCCTGCAGCTCGGCCCGCAGGGCGGTCGCTTCGGCCTGCAGCGCGGGCGTGACATCGGCAAGGATCATCCCCGACCGGGCCGTTCCCAGCGCCCCGTCCGGGTGCAGCAGCAACAGGGGGCCGGGGTTGGCCTCCATCGTCGCCAGCACGCCCAGCAGCCGCCCGATCCCGTCGCGCTTGCCGTCGAAGGCCAGGGTCAGAGTCGCCTCGCGCAGCGCCGCCTCGCGCAGGGCGCTGCGCAGGACGGCAAGGCCTTCCTCGTAGGCGCGAATCGTCTGGGACAGGGCGGCAACCCGGTCTCGCGCCTCGGTCGCGGCGTCCAGCGCGGCCACGGCGGTCTGCAGGTTGGCCGAGGCGTTCGCGGCCTGTTCAGCTACCGTCTCGGCCCGCAGCGGAGCCGCCAGCATCAAGACCAGGGCCGCAGCGCGGATCATCATGCGATCAGCGTGCCCCCGGTCATCTCGGGCGGCTGGGGCAGGCCCATCAGCTGCAACAGGGTGGGTGCAAGATCGGCAAGCCTGCCGCTGCGCAGGGTCGCGCCGGGGGGGCCGCCGACCAGGATCACCGGAACCGGGTTGGTGGTGTGCGAGGTATGCGGCCCGCCAGTCACCGGATCGACCATCACCTCGCAGTTGCCGTGGTCGGCGGTGACGATCATCGCGCCGCCCTGTGCCTGCAGCGCCGCCAGCGCACGGCCAAGGCCACGGTCCACCGCCTCGCACGCCTTGATCGCGGCGGGCAGGCTGCCGGTATGGCCGACCATGTCGGGGTTGGCAAAGTTCACCACGATCAGGTCATAGCCCTTGTCGATGGCCGCGACGAGGTGGTCGGACACCTGATCCGCGCTCATCTCGGGCTGAAGGTCATAGGTCGCGACCTTGGGCGAGGGCGGCATCGCGCGGTCTTCGCCCGGATAAGGCTGCTCGCGCCCGCCGTTCAGGAAGAAAGTGACGTGGGGGTATTTCTCGGTCTCGGCCAGCCGGAACTGGGTCTTGCCATGCGCCGCCACCCATTCGCCCAACGTGTTGACCAGCACCCGCTTGGGAAAGGCTGACTGGATATAGGCGTTGTGGGTGTCAGAGTATTCCACCATCCCCAAAAGCGCAGACCAGCGTGGCCGAATGCCGGTGTCGAAGGCAGTAAACGCCGGGTCGCCGATGGCCGCCAGAATTTCCCGCGCACGGTCGGCGCGGAAGTTCAGGCAGAAGACCCCGTCACCGTCGCGCGCGCCGTGGTAGCCGTCGATCACGGTCGGGGCGAGAAACTCATCCGTCTCGCCCTTGCCGTAACTGTTGGAAATCGCAGTCAGCGGGTCGGGCGCGGTTTCGCCCCTGGCTTGGATCATCGCGTCATAGGCGCGGCTCACTCGCTCCCACCGGTTGTCACGGTCCATTGCCCAGTAGCGCCCGGTTACCGTTGCGATGCTGGCGCCATAGGGCAGGCGCTTGACCAATGCCTCGACAAAGCCCTGCGCCGACGAGGGGGCCACGTCGCGTCCGTCGGTCACGGCATGCAGGGCGACCGGCACGCCAAGCGCGGTGATCGCACGGCACGCCGCAAGGATGTGGTTCACATGGCCATGCACGCCCCCGTCCGATACGACGCCCATCAGATGCGCCGTACCGCCGCCTGCCTTCACCTTTGCGGCGAAGTCCACAATGGCCGGGTTGCGGGCAAAGCTGCCATCCTCGACCGCCAGATCGATCGCCCCAAGATCCATCGCCACAACGCGGCCCGCGCCGATGTTGGTGTGCCCGACCTCGGAGTTGCCCATCTGCCCGGTCGGCAGGCCCACGTCCGGGCCAAAGGTCGTGAGCGTGGCATGGGGGCAGGTGGCCCAAAGCCGGTTGAAGGTCGGGACATGCGCTTGCGCCGGGGCGCTGGTGTCGGGGTTCGGGCCGATGCCCCAGCCGTCAAGGATGCAGAGGACGACGGGTTTCTGTCCCGAATTCTGGTCTGGCATGCTGGGGCTCCTGACAGGCGTTGTCCGGGGTTTTACGCGCAGGGCGCGGGCGGGGCAACCAAGGCGTGCAGGCGGCCCGGTCCGCGCAGGAAAGACACCCTGCCCGATGCCGCACCAGTCAGGCGCGCAAGGCGGCCTTTTCGCGCAGCCTCTGCCGCCAAAGGGTGAAGATCCCCGCCGCGACCACGATGCCTGCGCCGATGGCGACGTTGATCCGCAACGTCTCGCCAAAGACCAGCAGGCCGATGGCACTGGCCCAGACCAGTTGCAGATAGGCAAAGGGCTGGATCGCCGACGCTTCGGCCACGGCATAGGACTTGATCAACAGCCAGTGGCTAAGCGCGGCGGTGCAACACAAAAGCCCCATCCATCCCCAGTCGGCAGGGGTCATCCAGGTCCATTGGGCCAGGCCAAAGGGCGTCATTGCAACGGCCCCCACGACTCCGGTCCAGAAAAAGCTGACGCTGGCGCTGTCCTTGCGGGCAACATAGCGGGTCAGAAGGCCGTAGACGGCGAACATCGTGGCGGACAGCAGTGGCACC
>JAKQLM010000209.1 GCA_029567145.1 Pseudomonadota bacterium | reverse complement strand
GATTTCCTGCGCCGCCTGGGGCGAGGATCAGCTTGCCGCGCGGCTGTTCGGGCCGGGTGAAGACGGGGCTTTGCCGCTGGTCGAGGAAGCCCGGGGCGGGACCCTGTGTCTGGAAGACATCGAGGCGATGCCAAGTGCCCTGCAGGCGCGGCTTCTGACCTTCATCAACGATCAGGGCCTGCCGCCCGAAACCCGGATCATCGCGATCTGCAACCAGCACGCGCCCGACACCACGCTGGAGCAGGTGCTGCGGCAGGACCTGTTCTACCGGCTGGGGGCGATGACGATCCTGCTGCCCCCCCTGCGGACCCGGGGCGAGGATATCCTGCAGCTGTTCACCCGCCTGTCGGAGCAGTTCGCCGAGGAATACGGCTGCGACGCCCCGCAAGTGACGGCGCAGGAGGCGGCGCAGTTGTTGCAGGCACCCTGGCCTGGAAACGTGCGGCAACTGGTCAACATCGCGGAACGCGCGGTCTTGCAGAACCGGCGGGGGTCGGGGTCGATTGCCAGCCTTCTGATGGCCGACAACGAAGCGGCGGGGCCGGCGCTGACCACCGAAGGCAAGCCTTTGAAGGACTATGTCGAGGCATTCGAAAGGATGCTGATCGACAACACGATGCGGCGCCACAAGGGGTCGATCGTCGCGGTGATGGAGGAGCTTTGCCTGCCGCGCCGGACCCTGAACGAGAAGATGGCCAAGTATGGCCTGACCCGCGGGGACTATGTCTGACCCGATGTGTCCACGGTGGACATTTTCGGAAAAGCGTTTGAAAGCAAATGCTTGGCCGTGGACGTTTGGGATGTGTTAACCAACCCTCCCAGACGTCCGGGGCCTAGACGTCCGGGACCCAGACATCCTTTGGTCGCTGCGCCTGCCCTTGGGCCAAAGGCTGGACTACTGCCCCCTGCAGTCAGACTATGGCCGGGGCCTTGCATGCGCCGGGATTGTCGCGCGCCACAGGATCGGCGGCGCGGGGTGACGGCGGGAGGGGGGCGGGATGACGGAAATCCGGACTTTCCCCGCGTGGCCGTCCCGGCGAAAACGGGCGCATGGGACGAGGTGAGCAGATTTTTCGCGGGGTGACCCGCTGGGGCCTGATCGGCTTTGGGATCGGCTGGGTGGTCGCCGCGTTCGGTCTGGGCTGCCTTTACGGCAACTGCCCGGCCGGGTTCCTCATTACGATCTATCCCCCGACCTTTGCCCTGCTGATCACCGTCGCGGGGCCGACGGCGGCGGTCTTTGCGGCGGCGTGGCTGCTGTACTGGGCCGGACTGGCCTGGATATTCAAATGGATCCCGGTGGTCGGCGGGCTGCTGGCGCTAGCGCCCTGGGCGGTCACCAACAGCCATCAGATGTGGCGCGTCTGGGACGTCGAAGCGCGCGAGATCGCCAAGCCGCTGCCGCCGATGGCCGAGCGGACTCCCCTTGTCCTTTTCGGGGGCGAGTATGAGGGTCGGCTGACCTTCAACTGCAGCTACACCATGCTGTTGATGCACAAGACGCAAGGTCCTGGCGGCATCCTGGCGGCGCGGCTGTCGTCGCTGAAGGGCCTGGATTTCACCAAGCCGGTGGCGCTGGCGGACCTGCCGCTGGAACTGCACTCGATCGAGGACGCCCCCGAAGCGCTGCTGCCGGGACCGGACGCCGCAGCCGAGCCCTGGGTCATCCCGGCCGAGGACGGGGGCGACGCGCCGGGCCAGGCGCTGAAGGACCATTCGGACATGGACGACGTGCCGGGCGAGGCGTTCCGGATCCGCGCGCTGAGTGCCGAGGAACGCAAGGCGGCGGCGCAAGAGATCGACTATGTCATCATCAGCGGCTGCCGGGACCACAGCCTGATCGACCGGGGGCTGGACCTGCACCCCGGCCTGCAGGACCTGCCCTTTGACACCCGGGTCTCGCTGGCCTTTGCGCCCTTGCAAAAGGGGGCGGGCGTGCTGAACCTTGCGGCGCTGGACTTTGACCTTCTTGACCTGGACTGGCGGGACATGGCCGAGGGGTTGATCCCCTGGGTCAGCCGCGCAAACTGGGCGCGAGACCGAAGCCCCGGGATCGGCTATCAGGTCGAAGCCTTCTGCGTGGCGGCAGAGGGCGGGCGGAACCCGGCCTGTTGACGACGGGCTGCCGCCCGCGTCAGGTGCGGGGGCAGGGGCGGATCAGGGAAAGGATTTGGCATGCGGGCGATGGCGACCTGGGCAGGGATCGCGGGACTGCTGTGTCTTGCAGCGCCCGCGCGGGCCGAGTGCATGGGGTCCTGTCTGGACGGGATGGTGGCGGCGCTGGCCTCGATCGTCGTGTACGGGGTGATCGGCATCGTGCTTCTGGTCATGCTGATCCGGCAGAAGTGGCGGCGGGCCGGGCTTCGGTCGCTGGCGGTCGTCGCCGTGCTGGCCATCGGGGTTCCCCTGCTTTCTCAGGCCTGGCAACTGGGCCGGGCATGGCTGCTGGACCGGCATGAGATTGTGGGTCCGCTGCCCGACCTTTCGGCACGCACGCCGCTGGTGATCGTCGCCGGCGGGGCCTGCCAGTACGGGGCCTGTGGGGCGGTGCTGTGGGGGCGGACGGGCAAAGCGGTCTATATCCTGCCGGTCGAGGCGCTGGCCGGGCTGGATCTGACCGGACCGATCCCGTTGCAGACCCTGCCGCTGGAGCTTTGGGCCCTGGAGGAGGGTGACACGTCGGTAGCGTCCCGACGTCTGGCCCCGACGGAACGCGCGCGGGCGGCGGCGAAGATCGACTATCTGGTCGTTGCGGGCTGGAGTTTCTATCGCGGCGTGCCGGACGAAGTGCAGGTGGCGTTGCGTCGCAATCCCGCGCTGGCGGATGTCGGAGGCGCCGCCCGGGTGGACCTGCTGCTGGCCCCGCTTGACCCGCTGCGCCCGACGCTTGATCTGGCGGCGGTCAAGCCCGATCTTCTGGACCTGTCGCTGACGTCCGATGCCTTGGCGATCCCGCTGGCTCCGTTGAACACCACCCGCGCCCCGGACAGCCCGGCCGCCCCCGACGCGGTGGCACGGGCGATCTGTCCCCTGCCGGACGGAACCGGGGATCCCTACTGCCTGAACCTTCTGACCCGCTGACGGGCTTTCCCGACCCGGCATGATATTCGCCATTGCCCTTGGTTGTCCTTTGCCGATAGGGTCGCGGGAAGGCAGTCATCTGCCCGAAGAATTCTCTCCCCCATCGCCGGGTGCGTCCAATCGCGTCCCGTTCGGGGAGTCGGATCGACCGCAAGGTTGTGCACATTGCCCGCAAGTCCCTGGATTTGCTGGCTTTCAGAGGTGAGGGGCCTGACAGGCCCTTCAATTGTAACCGCGATGAGGCGTGTGAGGTTATTGCGCATCGGACAGCTCTGCCCCCTGGGCCAGAGACCCGCGCCATTGCCCGCCGCCCGCCCCCAGACAAGCCGCCCCGCATCGTATCTTGAACCCTCTGGTCCGCCAGGGGGCCTTTTGCGCCCGGGGCGCAATGGAACACTATGGCCAAGAAAATGCTTATCGATGCCACCCACACCGAGGAAACTCGGGTCGTGGTGGTCGACGGAAACAAGGTCGAAGAATTCGACTTCGAGACCGTAAACAAACGCCAGCTTGCCGGAAACATCTACCTTGCCAAGGTGACGCGGGTTGAACCGTCGTTGCAGGCAGCGTTCGTGGAATACGGCGGCAACCGGCACGGGTTTCTGGCCTTTGCCGAGATTCACCCGGATTATTACCAGATCCCGGTCGCCGATCGCAAAGCCCTGATCGAGGAAGAGCGGGCGATGGCCCGCGCCGAAGAGGAAGAGGACAACCGCCGCTCGCGCCGCCGGTCGCCCCGCCCGCAGGCCAAGACCGAAGCGGTGAAGGCCGATGATGTGGTCAGCGATGGCCCGTCGGGGATGGACGTGGTCGATCTGGGCGACGATGACGATGCCGTGGTCGATACGGCCGCGCCGGTCGAGCAGGACCATGCCCACGATCACGACCACGACCACGCGCATGACCACAGCCACGACAATGCCGAAACGGCCACGGTTGGCAACGGCGAGCGGCCCTACCGCGCCGTGGACCACGCGTCCGAAACCGACGACGAGATCGAATCCATCGCCGAAGAGGACGTGGCCGAGGAAATCGCCGCCCCGCGCCGCCCGCGCGCCCGGCGCTACAAGATCCAGGAAGTCGTCAAGGTCCGGCAGATCATGCTGGTCCAGGTCGTCAAGGAAGAACGCGGCAACAAGGGTGCTGCGCTGACCACCTATCTGTCGCTGGCAGGTCGCTATTGCGTCTTGATGCCGAACACCGCGCGGGGCGGCGGGATTTCCCGCAAGATCACGCAAGTCGCCGACCGCAAGAAGCTGAAGGAAATCGCGCAAGAGATCGAGGTGCCGGAAGGCGCCGGTCTGATCATCCGCACGGCGGGGGCGAAACGCACCAAGCCCGAGATCAAGCGCGACTACGAATACCTGATGCGGCTGTGGGAACAGATCCGCGAACTGACGCTGAAAAGCATCGCGCCCGCCAAGATCTATGAGGAAGGCGATCTGATCAAACGCTCGATCCGCGACCTGTATTCCCGCGAGATCGACGAGGTGATCGTCGAGGGCGAGGGCGGCTACCGCACCGCCAAGGACTTCATGCGGATGATCATGCCAAGTCACGCCAAGCAGGTCGTGCGGCATGCCGATGCAACGCCGCTTTTCGCCAAGTACCAGGTCGAGGGCTATCTGGCGGGCATGTTCAACCCGACGGTCCAACTGAAATCGGGCGGCTACATCGTGATCGGCGTCAC
>JAKQLM010000206.1 GCA_029567145.1 Pseudomonadota bacterium | reverse complement strand
GACCGGGGGTTGGTCTGGCAGGTGCTGAACCGGCTGGACCTGCCGGAGATGCGGGCGGCCGCGGCGGAACTGGTCGGGCATCACGATTTCACCACCTTCCGCTCGACGCTGTGCCAGTCGAAAAGCCCGGTCAAGACGCTGGACCGGATCGAGATTTCCGAACACCCCTATCCGGGCGGGGTGGAATACCGCTTTGACCTGGCAGCGCGGTCCTTCCTGCACAACCAGGTGCGGTCCATCGTCGGCACGCTGGAACGTGTCGGGGCGGGGGCCTGGTCGCCCGCCGATGTGCGCGCCGCACTGGTGGCCCGCGACCGCAGCGCCTGCGGCCCGGTCGCCCCGCCGCAGGGGCTGTACCTGGTCGGCGTGCGCTATCCGGTGGATCCCTTTGCCTGAAACCGGTGCCGTCCCTCGGGGCATCGAGCCCCGAGGGACGGCGCTGCCGGGGGCAGTCTGGCGGCGGCAGCGCCTTGGGTGGCGGCGGAGCCTCCGGCGGGAGTATTTGGAAAAGAGCAAATGCGCGGCGCGGGTCAGGGGGCCAGCAGGCGACGGACCTCGGCGCGCAGGTCCTGCAGCTCGAACGGTTTCGAGATGAAGCCGTCCGCCCCGCGTTCCAGCCCCTTCTTGCGCTCGGATGCCGAGCCGCGCGCGGTCATCATCAGCACCTTGACGCCCGCAAGTGCCGGATCGGTGCGGATACCTTCGCAGATCTCGTAGCCCGACATCTCGGGCAGCATCACGTCCAGAAGGACGAGGTTCGGTCGGGTGTCGCGGATGCGCGGCAAGGCCTCGGCCCCCGAGGCCACCCGGTCGTGGTCATAGCCTTCGCGCAGGATCAGGAACTCCAGCGCGGTGGCGATGTTGTCCTCGTCTTCGACGACCAGGATGCGGGGCAGGATGCGGGGGGCGGTCATCCGGCGACCCTGGCGACGGGCGCAGCACAAGGATGGGGACGGGAGTGGGGGCTTGTGCCGATCCGGCGGATCGCGGAAGCTCCGGGCAGAGGAGACCCCATCGTGATCGAGCTTATCCAGACCCAGCTTCTTGACCCGTTCCGCATCGGCCTGATCATCGCCCTGGTCGTCACCATGGCCCGCACCCGGGCCGCGACCGGCACCGTTCTGCCGCTGGCGGCGGGGGTGGTCTTTGTCGCGGTGATCCTGCCGTCCACGATGAATCCCAGCGGGGCGCCGCTGATGGACGCGGTGCTGGCGGGTCTGGTGTCGAACCTGATCCTGCTTGGCATCGTTCTGGCCCTTGCGCTGGTGGTCCGGCGGCTGCGCGGCTGATCCGGGGGCGTTCCGTCCCCGCTTGCGTCCTGGAAAACCGTCCGGCCAGAAGGCCAGGTTGACAGCTTTCCGGAAGGCACGTGTGGGGTCCGGGCCAGGGGTCGCCCCCCGGCCCGGACCGATGCATCAGCGCGCCGAATCGTCGGCGAAGATGTCCTTCTTGTGGGTCCCGTTCGGCACGAAGAGCGCACCGATCACCACGGTCATCAGCGCAACCACGATCGCATACCACAGACCGGCGTAGATGTTGCCGGACTGGGCCGAGATCGCGAAGGCGGTGGCGGGCAGAAGACCCCCGAACCAGCCGTTGCCGATGTGGTAAGGCAGCGATAGACCCGAGTAGCGGATCCGGGTCGGGAAAAGTTCGACCAGCATCGCCGCGATAGGGCCGTAGACCATCGTCACCAGGATGATCAGATAGGTGAGGATCGCGATGATCGTCAGCTTCTGGC
>JAKQLM010000340.1 GCA_029567145.1 Pseudomonadota bacterium | reverse complement strand
CCCGCCTGTCGCGGTGACCAGCATCGCCGACAGCAGCACGTCCTGGACCATCTGCACGACGGCGATGGCCACCAGGGGGAAGCGCCTCTTCACCGTCAGCAGGACCGGGAAGTACAGCGCCGCGGGCACCAGCCACAGCATCCCGACCCACATGAGGGTGTCGCGGACCATCTCGACCAGTGTCAGGCCGGTCGAGCCGGAAAAGACGGCGGTCGCGGTGACGAGGACCAGCAGGCTGACGATGCGCAGCCAGGACAGCCACAGCAGCTTGCGGCGGAGGGAGGCGGCAGCCCAGGACTCGGCCCGTTCCTCGGTCGGCTGGCCCAGGCCGTCCCGCAGCGGCCATCTTGCGGGCGTCATGTCCCGGACCGGAGCCGCCGCACCCGAATCCGTGGCGTTCGAATCCATCGGGTGAACCCCGGGCCTACTGCTTGCCGGACAGGTTGTCGGCCATGCTGAAGATCGGCATGTACATGGCGATCAGCACAAAGCCGACCATGCCGCCGATCACGATCATCATCATCGGCTCGATCAGGGAGGTCAGCGCATCGACCGAGGCATCGACCTCGTCGTCGTAGAAGTCCGCGATCTTGGTCAACATGACGTCCATCGCGCCGGTCGACTCGCCGACCGCGATCATCTGCACGACCATCTTCGGGAAGATCTTCGTGTCGTCCAGCGGGCCCGCGATGTTCTTGCCTTCCGCGACCTTGGCCCGCGTGTACAGGATGCCATCCTCGATGACCTTGTTGCCGGCCGATCGGGCCGTGACGTCCAGGCCGTCCAGGATGGGCACGCCCGACGACACCAGCGTACCCAGGGTGCGGGTGAACCGCGCGATGGCGGACTTCTGGACCAGCGTTCCGATGACCGGCGTCTTCAGCAGGATCAGGTCCAGCATGCGGTGGCCGTAGGGCGTGCGCTTGAACATGACGAAGGCGACCACCAGGCCGACGACGATCAGGGACACCAGCGGAAGGTAGTGGATGAAGTTCTCGGACAGCATGACGACGAACCGCGTCAGCGCGGGCAGTTCGCGGCTGCCGACGCCCTTGAAGATGCCGGCCATGGCCGGGATGACCTTGCCCAGCAGCAGGGCCATGATCGCGCCCGCGGCGATGAGGACGAAGGCCGGGTACTTCAACGCGCCCTTGACCTTCTGGGCCAGCTTCATCGACTTTTCGGTGTACTGCGCCAGGCGGTTCAGGATGGTGTCCAGGATGCCGCCGACCTCGCCGGCCTGGACCAGCGACACGAACAGCGTGTCGAACACCTTGGGGTACTTCTTCAGCGCGTCCGCCAGCGTGGAACCCTGCTCGACCTGCGCCTTGATGCCCAGGACGACCTTCTGGAACTCGCGATCCGGTTCCTGGGCGCCCAGGATGTCCAGGCACTGCACCAGCGGCAGGCCGGCGTCGATCATCGTCGCTAGCTGGCGGGTGAACACCACGAGGGTCTTCGTCTT
>JAKQLM010000326.1 GCA_029567145.1 Pseudomonadota bacterium | reverse complement strand
GCCCCAGGGGTTCGTCGGCACAATCCACGATTCGGCGACGAATGCGACGCTGTCGGCGGTCCTGACGATGCGCGAGCGGGCGCTGGGGTGGACGGGCCTGGAGGAGGGGCTGTCGGGCGGGCCGGTGTTGCGGTTCTATGCAAGTGCGGAGACGCACAGTTCAGTGGACAAGGCGATCCGGGTGGCGGGGATCGGGCAGCGGAACCTGGTCAAGGTTGTGGTGGATGCGGACCGGTCGATGCCCGGGGCTGCGCTGCAGGCGGCGATCCGGGCGGACCGGGCGGCGGGGATGCAGCCCGCCGGGGTGATCTTGTGCGCGGGGGGCACCAGCGTCGGGGCCTTCGACCGGATCGGCGACTGCATCGCGGCTGCCAAAGCCGAAGGCGTGCCGGTACATGTCGATGCCGCCTGGGCCGGCAGTGCGATGATCTGCCCGGAATTCCGCGCCTTGTGGGCGGGGGTGGAGGGGGCGGATTCGATCGTCTTCAACCCGCACAAATGACTGGGCGCGCAGTTCGACTGCTCGGTCCAGTTCCTGCGCGACCCCGGAGCCCAAGTGCGGACTCTGGGCCTGCGGCCGACCTATCTGGAGACGGCCGGGCGCGAGGAGATCGTCAATTTCAACGAATGGACCGTGCCGCTGGGCCGCCGGTTCCGGGCGCTGAAGCTGTGGTTCGTGCTGCGCGCCTATGGGCTGGAGGGGCTGCGGACCCGCATCCGCAACCATGTCGCCTGGGCGGTGGAGGCGCGCGATCAGGTGGCGGCGCTGCCCGGCGTTGCCATCGTGACCGAACCGCGGCTGTCGCTTTTCACCTTTGCGCTGGCCGAGGAAGCCGCAACCGAGGCGCTTTTGCACAGGATCAACGAGGACGGGCGGCTTTACCTGACCCAGACCCGGGTGGACGGGCGGTTTGCCATCCGGGTGCAGGTCGGATCGTTTGACTGTTGCCGCGAAGATGTCATGCTGATTGCAACAGTCGTCAAAGAGCTGCTTGCAAAATGATTCTTCGCATCCTTGCGCTGTTTCTGGCGCTGACCTCTGCCGTTGCGGCCCAGACGGCTCCGGAAAGCTTTCCGCAGCCGCTGTCCGACACGGTGTCGGACTTTTCCGCCGTTCTGGACGCAACCGAAGAGGGCCGCATCCAGCGCGCCCTGCAACAGGTCCGCGACGAAACCGGCGTGCAGATGGTCGTGGTCACCGTGCCGTCGCTTGCGGTCTATGGCGGGGCTTACATGCGCCTGGATTCCTTTGCCAAGGCGCTGTTCAACGCCTGGGGCGTGGGGGCGGCGGATCGCAATGACGGCATCCTGATGCTGGTCGTTACCGGCGACCGTGAGGTGCGGATCGCGCTGGGGGCCGGGTATGACGCGGTCTATGACGGGCGCGCGGCACGGGTCCTGTCGACCGCCGTCCTGCCCGAGTTCCGCGAAGGTCGGCTTGCCGGCGGGATCGAGGCCGGGATCATTTCGGCCCGGGATCGGCTGATCACGCCGTTCCTGGCCGGGCAGCCGGTCAGCCTGACCGATGGATTCGCGCCCGAAACGGGCGGCGACAGCGGGTTTGCCCTGCCTGTCGTCGGCGCTGTCGGCGGCATCGTGTCGCTTCTGGCCTTTGCCATCTGGCGCGGCGCACGCAGTCGGCGCACTTGCCCGAAATGCGGCAAGCAGACCCTGACGCGCACCAACGAAGTGATCACGCCTGCCGGGATGCTGACGTCGGGCACCGGGCTGGAGCATCTGCTTTGCACCAGCTGCGGCCATACCGACCGGCGGACCTATACGATCCGCACCTCATCCAGTCGGGATCGGGGCAGCCGGTTCGGCAGCAGCAGCGGCGGCGGTCGCAGCAGCGGCGGCTTTGGCGGCGGGCGATCCTCGGGCGGTGGGGCAAGCGGGAAATGGTAATAAGGTCAAGGATTTCCGGCGCGATGCTGATGTGCCTTGCCGCAACGTCCCTGGCGGCGCAAAGCCCGGCTGACAAGATGTTTCCACAGCGCGCCGGTTGCTACATCCGGCAATATTCGCCCGATCATCTGGAAAGCCACCCGGCGCAACGCGTCACCACGATCCTGCTTCTGGCCGAGGCCAGCATTGCCGAGCCGATGCTGGGCGTCTGGGTCAACGTCTCGCTGCGGGGAGTGCCCGGGGGAGAGTTCGAGGCGCTGTCCTACTGCGAGACGGTCGCGGACACACTGTCATGCGGCATGGAAGGCGATGCCGGGAGCTTTACCTTGCGTCCCGACAAGAACGGCAAGGTTCTGCTGGAGGTCGGCCGCCATGGCATGTCCTTCGAGAACGAGCGCGGCTTCGAGACGCTGGACCGCGACCGGGGTGACGACCGGAGTTTCCTGCTAAGTCCGGCTGTCTGCCGCTAGGAAAGCGCATCCAGATAGGCTGCGCAACCGGTCAGCGCGGCATAGTCATCTTCGACCACGGTCACCGAGAAATCCTTTTGCAGCAGGTCCACCCGGCGGGCCTCGCGGAAGCTTTGTTCCAGACCGAACCGGGTAAAATGCGGGGTCATGGCACGGGACATGCCGCCGATCAGATAAATCCCGCCATAGGGCAGGTGGATCAGCGCCAGATCGGCCAGCATCTGACCAAGGATGTGGACGTAAAGCCTGGCGGCATGGGCGGCGGTGGCGTCGCCTGCGTCCAGCGCCTGCAGAACCTGGGCCGAGGTCAGGCTGGCGGGGTGGCCTTCGGCATAGGCGGCAAAGGCGTGCAGGTTGGCAAGCCCGCGCCCGGCCAGGACTTCCTCGACCCCGGCATGGGGGGCGTCGCCTTCGGCTTTCAGCTTGTGTTCGATGAAGCGGGCCAGCTGGAAATCTTCTTCGCTGCGGATCGGCATGTTGACGTGACCGCATTCGGACGGCGGGACGATCCGGCCGTGCGGGCCGGGATGCACCGGCGCGGCGTTGACGCCAGTGCCAAGCCCGACGACCAGCATCGAGGCGTTGGGCTTGACCGGGCCGGGCAGCACGCTGCGCAAGTTGGCCGCCGGGATATGGCCAAGCGCCTGACCTTGGGCCTGCAAGTCGTTGAGGATGGCCACCTTCTTCGCGCCTGTCGCGCCCGAAAGCTTGGCTGCGTCCATCACCCAGTCCAGGTTGGTCATCGTGGCGACACCGTCCTGCACCGGCCCGGCGGCAGCGACACAGACGCCCGTCACCTGCGCGCCGGTCTGGTCCAGATAGTCGCGCAAGACGTGGGCAATGTCCTTGCCGCTGGCCTGATAGTCGCCATTCGGGAAACGGCGGATCGAGTCCAGCTTGACATGCGACCCTTCGGCCAGCGCGACCCGGGTGTTGGTGCCGCCGATATCGGCAAGGATGGCAAGGGTCATCGGACTCTCTCTAGTCGTTGCGCGCCAAGGCGCGGGCGAGGGTGTGATACGAGGATTTGGGCGTCCTGACCAGCGTGTCGAAATCGACATGGACAAGGCCAAAGCGCTTTTCATAGCCCTCGGCCCATTCGTAGTTGTCCAGAAGCGACCAGTAGAAGAAGCCCTTGACGTTGGCCCCGTCGGCGATGGCCTGTCGTGTCGCGGCAAGATGGGAAAACAGGAAATCCTCACGAATCTGGTCGGTTACGGCGCCTTCTTGAAGTTGGTCGGCGTTGGCCATGCCGTTTTCGGTGACGTAGATCGGCAGGTCGCCGACATAATCCTTGGCCATGCGGATCAGAAAGTGGTGCAGGCCTTCGGGGTAGATCTCCCAGCCCATCTGGGTGCGGGGGCGGTCGCCGGGGACGTCCTTGAGGTGGGGCCAGGGTTGGCTGGCGTCATGGGCGTGCAGGTGGCGGGTGTAGTAGTTGACGCCCAGCCAGTCGAGCTTTTGGCCGATCACGGGCATGTCGTCCTGCCAGTTCGCGGGCATGTGCGGGGCCAGGCCCTCCAGCACGTTCTGCGGGTAGCTTTGTCTGGTGATGCCTTCGATGAACCAGCGGTTGAAAATCCCGTCCCAAAGGTCTGAGGCGGCTTGATCTTGCGGGGAATTGGTCGCCGGGCTTGCGTGGTCGAAGTTCAAGACGATGCCAAGGTTCGGCTGGCCCATGCCGCGCAGGCGTTGGGTGGCAAGCCCGTGCGCCAGAAGGATATGATGCATCGCGCGGGCGGCGGCGCGGATGTCGCGCAGACCCGGCGCGTGGATGCCCATGAAGTGCGACAGCCAGGCGACGCACCAGGGTTCGTTGATCGTGGCGATGCTGGCCACGCGGTCGCCCAGGGTGCGGGTGATGGCTTCGGAAAAATCGGCGAAGCGGTGGCAGGTGTCGCGGTTGGCCCAACCGCCCTTGTCGGCCAGCGCCGAGGGCATCTCCCAATGATACAGGGTCTGGAAGGGTTTCAGGCCACGCTCCAGCATGCCGTCGACCAGTCTGTCATAGAAATCAACGCCTTCCGGGTTGATGGTCACCCCGTCCGGCATGACCCGCGCCCAGGAGGTAGAGAAGCGGTAGCCGTCCAGGTTGGCGGATTTCAGCAAGTCCAGATCGGCGGACCACTGGTGGTAGTGGTCGCAGGCAAGGGTGCCATCTTCGGCCCGGACGACGTTGCCGGGGGTGGCGGCGTAGGTGTCCCAGTGGCAGGGGCCGCAGCCGCCGAAGCCCGAGCCTTCGATCTGGTAGGCGGCGGTG
>JAKQLM010000309.1 GCA_029567145.1 Pseudomonadota bacterium | reverse complement strand
TTCGAAATCGCCGCTCATCCCCATCGACAGGCCTTGGAGCCCGTGGTCGGCGGCCATCTGCGCCAGCGTGGCGAAATGCGGGGTGCTGTCCTGATCCTCGGGCGGGATGCACATCAGGCCGACCGGAGCCAGTTCCAGCGCCCGGCAGTCGCGCAGGAAACCGGCCAGGTCGGCGGGCAATACACCGGCCTTCTGCGGCTCGGCCCCGGTGTTCACCTGCACGAAAAGCTGCGGCAGCCCGCCCCGCGCCTGCTGCAGACCGGCCAGCTTTTGCGCCAGTGACAGCCGGTCCAGCGTGTGAATCGCGTCGAACAGGTCCACCGCGACCTTGGCCTTGTTGGACTGCAGCGGCCCGATCATATGGACCGCTACCGCGCCAAACCGGGCGCGCAGGTCAGGCCACTTGCCCGACGCTTCCTGCACATAGTTTTCGCCAAAGACCCGATGCCCGGACTCCAGCACGGCGACCACACGCTCGATGGGCTGGACCTTGGACACGGCGATCAGCCGCACCGACCCCGGCGCGCGCCCTGCCGCCTGTTCAGCCAAAGCGATCCGCGCGGTGATGTCAGACAATGCCATTGCGAGTTTCCTTTTCGGGCCAGCCTAGCCAACGCGCCGGAAAAGGAAAAGGCGGGCCCGAAGACCCGCCTTGTCCAGACATCCAGTCAGACGATCAGAACGAGAACGACAGACCCAGGTCGAAGGCGTCGGTGTCGTCGGTTTCGTTCGAGACATAGCCACCGACAACCTTGGCACCACCGCCCAGGTCGTAGGACGCGCCCAGACCGAAGGCTTCGGCCGACCCGGCCGAGATCGTGCTCCCCGTCGGAAGCGACGCAAGATCGCTGTCGTCGGTGTAGAACGCGGTCACGGCCAGAGCGTCAGCCGAATAGGTCAGTGACACGGCGAACTGGTCTGCGGTCACACCAAGCGAGTCGGCCTGACCGTAGACGGCTTTGGCAGTCACTGCGCCGAAGGTGCCGGTCACGCCGACAAAGTACTGGTCGATGTCGGACGGCGCGCCGTCCTGGTCGTTGTCGTGTTCATAGGCCGCGGACACCGACACGTTGCCGATCGCGTACTTGACGCCCACCGCATAGGCGAGATCAAGGTTGTCGGCCGCTTGGTCGACGAGATGTAGAGGTTCAGGTCGCCAGCGGAGTAGGTGTACAGCGCGGACGGATCCTCGACTTCGTTGCTGCCGGTGATGTCGCCATCAGCGTCAAGGTCGTTGCCGCCGTTGGCAAGGAAGGTCGATTCGTTCAGGTCGCCCAGGCCGGTCAGGCCGACGCCATCGACGTGGCCGACAGCCGCGTTGGCTGCGCCGTCAACGTCGCCCATCGACAGCTTGCCGAACGCGCCCGAAACGAAGACCGAACCAGCGGTGCCCGAATTGGCGCCCGAAGCGTTGTCAGCGCGGAACGACGCGCCGAACGACAGGCCACCGTCGGTTTCGCCCGACAGGCTGAACTCGACCCGGGCGCGGCTGGTGAAGCCGGTGTTGTCGTCGCCGAAGTCGTCAATCACGCCCATGCGGGCCGAGCCGGACAGGGTGATTTCCGCCGAAGCAAAGCTGACCGAGGCCAGGAGCAGTGCGGTGCTCGTGAGCAGGGTTTTCATTCTGACCTCATTTAAAATCGAATTTGTTTCAAGTCAGGCGGCCGGTGATCGGCAAGTTCGCGCTTCACTTCGGGGAATTTTGCCACGCCCAGTTGCAATGCCGCAACAAGCCGGGTGCTGCACGGGCTAGACGCTGGCCGCGTTCCAGGCGCGCAGCAGGGTCTGGGTGCCGTCGCCTTCGATCACACCCAGAAGAAGGGAATCCCCGGCGCGGGCGCACAAGATGCTGTGGCCTTGCACCAGGCTTGCGCCCAGGACCAGGCAGACCGGCCCTGCCGGAACCATCGACACCATGTCCAGTTGCCGGGTCAGGGCGTCGATCTCGTCTTCCAGAAAGCCGCGCAGATGCGAGACCATTTCTTCGGGGCCTTCGGTCAGGCCGTCATCCGCGCCGCCGCTGATCAGCCAGCAGACCAGCGCCGGGCCAGTCCCGCGCGCCAGAAGGCCGAGGAAATCCAGATCGGGGGCATCCTGGGCTGCGGCAACCGGGGCCAGGGTCTGAGGTGCACGGGCGGGTGCCGCGACATCTGGTTCCGGCGATAGGTCCGGTTCAGGCTCTGGCTCTGGCTCTAGTTCGGGCTCGGGGCCTTCGACGGGGTTCAGGTCGATCAGGCAAAGGTCGGCCAACAGGGCCACCGGCAGGCCCACGCTGACACCGTCAACCTCACGCTCGACCGGGGCGGTCACGACGCGCAGCTCGTGCCGGGGGGTGGCGACGCCCTGCAAAAGCTTGATCAGGTCGTCCTTCTGTTCGTCTTCCAGCGTGGCGGCGGCGATGCAGGCCTCGGCCCCGACAAGGCCGGTGACGCTGGCCAGACGCAGCACGCGACGCCCCGCAACCTCTAGCGTCAGGCTGGAGCCGCCGCTGGATTCGAACATCAGCGACCGGGGCAGAACGGTTTCGTTCACTTCGCGCAAAAGGGCGGCCAGAGGGTTGGTATCGGACAGGACCGCGATCACCCGGGCGCCGCCGGGCGCCCGACGCGACGCGGTCTGCAAGGCCTGCAGTCGCGCGACGATTGGAAGGGTGGCCTTGTTCACTTGCTGCCCGATCCCGAAGTTGCCCCGACCACCCAAGACCCGACCGCCTATGCCCCGGCCGATAGGGTTTCAAGCGTTTCGCGAAGTGTCGCCACAATCGCCGCAAGGTCAATGCTGTGATCGCAGATGGTGATCAGCGCATCCGCCGGTTCGCTTTCGGACCGCAGAAAGATCTGCACCCCGTCCAGCGCCATCACCAGCGCGGCGTGGGGTTCGCCGAATGCCTCGACCGACAGGGAAAACATCGGGTCGTCAAAGCTGGTCCGCGCCTGATCGCACAGCGCGTCCAGGTGTTCTTGCGTGTAGGTCTTGGACCCGCTGCTGGCCAGGATCATCCGCGACTGCAGGTCGGCGAATGCCACCAGCCGGGCCTGCGGATAGGCCTTGACCACCGCCCCAAGGGTTTCGATCACGCCCAAAGCTGAAGTCCCCCGCGCGTCACGACCGCTTGGCCGGCCGCAACTGGCCTTCGGCGGCCGCCAGCATGTCCGAGAAAGACACGACGGCAGGCCCGCTTTCATCGGTCGGACGCTCGGTCTTCAGCAAGCGCTCGCCGGTGTTGGCAACCCGGCGCGGGCTGACGCGGATCACCGGACGGTTGCGGATTTCCATCAGCCGGTCAAACTCCAGCGCGATGAGGCTTTGCCCGACTTCGGCCGAGTTGGCATCATCCGGCTGGATCGCCGGTTTGCCTTCGTCCCCGGGTTCGGGAAAACCTTCGTCGATCACGCGGTGGATGATCCCGAACAGCGCGCTGGTGAAGGTATGCGCGCCGCTTGCTTCCCACTTTTCCTCGTCATCCCCGGCGGTCATCGCCTGGACCAGCGACATCGGCAGCACGTCGGCGAACAGGTCGTCGGTTTCGCTGCGGACCCGCTTCAGCACCTTGGCCTTGTCCTTGTCGCCCAGGATCTTGTCGAACCGGGTGACCAGAAGCAGGCTGTTGCGGCGCATTTCCTGCGGGAAGGTGGACCAGACGCCGGATTCGGACTGCCGCCAGGCCTGGGTCGCATGGGTGCACCACAAGACGCCGTCGGCCAGGTGGGCCATCCGCTCCCACACTTCGGAGGACATCGACGGGTCGGAAATCCCAGGCATGTCGATCAGGTCGCAATAGCGCAGGATGTCGCTTTTCATGAAGATGCGGACATGCTCCGTCGTCTCCAGGCTGACCCGCTCCAGCTCGGCCAGGTCAAGGTCATAGGCCTTGCCGTCCAGCCCCATCGTGTAGGCGTCATCCGCGCCGTAGGACAGCCAGACCGGCGGCAGTTGGGTCGCGGTGACCTTTTCCAGCAAGGGGCGCGCGCCCATCAGCACGTTGCAAAGCGTGCTTTTTCCCGAGCTGAACTCGCCCATGATGGCGATGCGGGGTTTGCGGGTGAGGGGCATGGGTCAGAGTCCTTCCGGGCCTAGGCCGACCTTAATCGGCGTAGACACTGAGTTCGTCCATGATCGAGGCCAGGCATTCCTGCCGGTCCTCCCAGGCGTTCACGCCGAAGAGTTCCTTCATCTCTTCCATCGAAATTTCGGAGCTGACCAGGGCGCTGGTCAAAAGCTCGCGCTGTTCCTGCAGGAAGTCGCGCAGGGTCGTCTGGGTCCGTTCGCGGAACAGCCCGATCTGGATCGTCTTGAGGTCGTTGATGATCGGGTCGGTTTCGGCCCGGATCAGGTTGTGGAAATCCTGCGCAAAGGCCTTGTAGCCGCGACGGCGCTGCCACCAGCCCTTCCACCAGCTGACCTGCAGGTCCAGCGCGATGGTCTGGCCCAGGTTGATCGGCGGCGGAATGTAGGACACGACCGGGGTCTCGATCTTGAAGCCCTCGACCGTGATCGAGAAGGTCTTGCCGTAAAGATCGGCGATCTTGACCGCGGTTTCGTTGTTCACCTCGGCCGCGATGCCGTGCATCTTCTTCAGCACGACCTGATAGCTGGAGGACAAGAGCATCCGCAGCCCAAGCGGGCTGTAGTGCCAGGTCGCGTCTTCGCCATTGGCCTGCAGGTGTTCGATCAGACTGTTCGTCGCGCGTTCCAGGAACCGTTCGTAGGACTGGTCGATCCGGTTGGTGAAATCCTTGCAGACGTTGTTCGTCAGATGCGTCAACTTTTCGACCGAGGCGAGTTCGATCTTGTGCAGCTCGCTGTCCAGCTGCTGCGGCGTCATCGTCCGGTTCAGCTGACCATCCGATTCCAGGATGCGGACCTGATCGACCACGTCCAGCGACTGCGCCAGGTTCAGCGCCTGACGCGCCGATTTCTGCAGCGCCTCATGCACGGGGCCTTCGTACATCCGCTGGCCCAGCGCATCCAGCAAGGCAGGCACGCCCGAGGCATGCCAGACCAGCTGTTCGGCTGACCATTCGCTCATCTTGTCGGCAAAGGCGGCGCGGGTCCAGTTGATCGCCGATTCGGTCGAATCGTCGGTCATCGTGTCGATGTTGCCTTCCAGCACCGCGTTCGCCCAATGGGCCGAGCCGTAGATGATGTCGATGTCCTGCGGCGCGTTGTTCTTTTCCAGCGTCTCGAGGATCGAGCGGTGGATTTCCGGCACCTGGTTCGCCGGGTCGGGCAGTTCGTCGATCCGGTTGACGAAAATGATGATCTCGCGCGATTGACGGTGCGCGATCAGGCGGATCAGCGCCATGTCCATCGTCGTCAGCGCCTGATGGGCGGACAGCACGACGATACAGGACCGGCTGTCGCGCACGGCGTTGATCGTGATCTGCTCGCGCATCATGAACGTGTCGTTCACACCGGGCGTGTCGCGCACGCACAGCATGACCGGGAAATCCGCGCGGTCGATATAAAGGTCGGCCGATTTGGTGATGTCGGTGAACCGGCCCTGATCTGCGCCAAGCGCCTCTTCGTCGCCAACGCAGACATAGCGGCGCAACAGCGCGTCATCGACGGTGCCGTAGCGGTGTTCCGTGCCCAGAAGCATCTCGAACTTGCGGCCCAGCCGGGCCTGTGCCTTTTCGCGCAGCTGCACGACCTGCAGGCGCAGCTTTTCAAGCTCGTCATCCGCCCCGGCGCGGGCCGCCAGCTGGCCGATCCGTCCGCCGTTCGACACCAGCTTGTCCCATTCGGCGTGGTCGAAGAACTTGAACTTGGCGCGAACGTTCAGCTCGGGCGTGGGGGTGTTGATGTGCAGCGACGTCACGACGGACGTCCAGGGGTTCACGTCGGTCGGCAGCAGACCTGGCGCGCCGATCATCGCGTTGATCAGGCTGGTCTTGCCCGCCTTGATCTGCCCGATCACGGTGACCGAGGGCTCAACCTCGCGCACCTGCTGCAGGATCCGCGTGACCTTTTTCGACGTGTCGCCATCCGACATCGTCACGAAATCGCGCAGCACGTCTTCGAACTGCGTGATCGATTCGGCAATGCGTCCCAGGCCCGGATAGCTGCGGTTCAGCGCAACTTCAGGCTCGTGGGTTTCCGGCGTGCCAGAACTGGCAACCGGATCATCGTCATGCACTATTGCGCCAAGCCCCATGATCACCCCGTCACTGCCGTCTTGAACCACTTATATGGCACACGTCAGGGCACAAGTCCCCGCAAACATGGCATAAGTTTGGAAAGTGGTCCCAATTGGGCACGTTTTAGACGATTCTTCGGTCAATAATAAGGTCACCCTTGGCGCAATGTTTCCAATTCGCGCCTAAGTTGCAAGAGCATGGTCAGCGTGTCGTCTGCCGGGGCGTGACCTTTTTCCAATTGCATCAACAGGATAAGGTCCACAACCTCGCCCAGGTCGGCATAAATTCGCCGCAGGGCGGGCGATGCGCCGCGTGACAAGATGCCGACAAGTTGTTCGGTCGTTTCGCGGCCATGTTCCAGAATCATGTCGACCGGAATCTTCGCCTGGGGGTCCACGGCCTGCGCCAGGGCTGTCGACCGCGACAGGATCAGGCTGATCGCATCCTCGACCAGGTTCTGTTCGGTCGCGGGAACCGGCCCGGGCGACGCCAGAGCAGCCGCAGGTGCCGCTTCGGCCCGCGCCGCGATCCGAGGCCGCTCGCGCCGTTCGATCCGGGTTTCGCGCTGGACCGGCGCCGCTGCGGGCGACATCCCCGCAATCGGGACGTTGGTGATCGGCGGCGCCGGGGTCCGGTCCCGCTGAAGCCGGTCGCCACGCCCGCGTCCCGCCCGGTCGGCGGCCGAGGCGATTCGGGTCACGGGTCCGGTTTCGGCGACAGGTTCGGGGGAGACCGGTTCGGGGGCGGCCGGTTCGGGGGCGGCGGCGCGCGCGCCGAACAGCCGCGACCGGAACTCTCCCGTCTCGGCCGGGGGGGCCTCGCCGGTCGGATCGCGCCGTTCCGCACGCGGCACCCGTTCGCGCGGCGTGCGCTGCACATTCGCCGCCGCGGCGGCAATCATCCGGGCAATCCGCTCGTCATCCGTTTCCGGCACGACGACGGGCGCGGCAACCGGCGCTGCCGGTTCAGCGGGCGGAGGTTCGGCGGATTCGGGTTCGGGTTCGGAAACGGTCGTCTCGGCAACAGGTTCAGACGGCTCCGGCACGGGTTCCGGCGCTGGCGCTGGTTCTGGCACAGGTTCCGGTTCTGGCAAAGGTTCCGGCACGGGCAAGGACATTGGGCCCGGGACGGGCACGGGTTCAGGGTCCGGCGAAGGCGCGGGGGCGGCGGGGCGGGCGGCGGCGGCCATTTCGGCCTTGGATTTCCAGGTCGACCGCAAGGGCATCTGCGGCGCGGGGGTGTCGTCCCCGCTGGGCATCTGCTTGATCCGATCAGAGAATCGCTTGCGACCCTCTGCCACACCCTCCACCGGCGCGGCGGGGGGTGGCGCGGGCACGGGCACGGGGGCAGGCTCTGGCGCGAGTGCCACGACGGGGGTCGGCAGCACCGGAGGCGCGACGGGAATCGGCAGCGGTTCGGGTTCCGGCTCGGGTTCAGGCAAAGGCTCCGGTTCCGGCACGGGTTCCGGTTCCGGTTCCGGCAAACGCTCCGGTTCCGGTTCCGGCAAAGGCTCCGGTTCCGGCAAAGGCTCCGGCTCGGGCAGGGGCTCGGGTTCCGGGCTGACGACCGGCGCGGGAGCCGGTGGCGTCACGTTCCGTTGCGGCGGCGGGGCGGCCACCTCGTCCGGCGGCGGCACCCATTCCGGGGGCTTTGCATCGCCGGTTTCGGCAAAGCGCCGCGCGACAAGGTCGCTGGCCTCGACATGGCGGGCGAGCAACAACTCGGCCATGTCAGTGTCGGCCCGCCGCGCCATCTGCACCCGGCTTTTGATCGCGGTGATGACTGCCGCCGCGCCACTGTCGCGGAACATCTCGCGGTCCAGCCCGCCGGGGGCCTGCATCGCCGCCCGCGCCTGCTTGGCCGAGATCGCGAGCACTTGGCGGAACTCTTCGCCCGCGCGGTTTTCCACCCGTTCCAGCATGCCCTGCGCCGCCTCGCGGCTGCCCAGAAGATCGACCTTGGTCAGGAACAGGAACCCGTTGTCCTTGACCACGTCGGGCATGTCGTCCCAGACGACCTGCTCTTTCGGCAGATAGGACGTGGTGCACCAGACGATGATGTCGGCGCGCTTGCTGGCCCAGGTCGCCGCGCGGCGCTGCTCGGCCTCCATCGGGCCGGCCGACACTTCCAGAAGGGTAATCACCTTCAGCGCGGGGATGTCCATCTCCAGCGTGACCATCGCCGGGGCCAGCTTCAGGATCTGCGACAAATCGCTGCCGGGCACGGTTTCGACCCGGCCATCGGCCAGCGTGCACAGCATCCGTGGCACAGATCCGTGCTGCACGGTGATCGTGGGCAGGCGCAGGGTTTCGGGGACGACGATCATCCCGGCCAGCAGGTTCAGGATCGCGGATTTGCCAGACCCCGGCAGGCCCAGAAGCGCCACGCGCGCTTGCCGGTCAAGCCGTTCGATCAGACGCTCAGCCGCTTCGGCCGGGCCGCCTGCAGGCAGCAGACCCCGGTCCAAAAGGCGGCCAAGCCGCTGCGCGACTGTCAATTCTGCGTCCGCTTCCGCCATGGTTTACTTTATGACGACCACGCGCCTTGGCCGCAAGCGCACAGGTGACAGATTTTCCACCGGATTTCCGGCAGCATCTGTCGCCGGGGCGGCTGCGGGCGGGGCCACCTGCACGACGACCGGCCGCGGCACTTCGACCGGCGGGGGCGGATGCATGTCGCCCGGCGGGGCCTTGCGGGGCACCAGCAGCGGCTCGGTCGCGACGGTTGTCAGGCGGCGGGGGCGGGTGACGGCCATCGACGGGCGTGGGGGCTTTTCGTCCTTGGGCCGTGTGCTGGCGTCGTTCACCTTGATGATCGTGAAGCTGATGTTGTCCTG
>JAKQLM010000264.1 GCA_029567145.1 Pseudomonadota bacterium | reverse complement strand
CCGCCGCCTGAAATGCTGCCATGCAGCAAGTGCATATCGGCAATGCTTAATCATCGGGCACCCTGCCCTTGTTTGCGCCACCATGCAAAGCTATCTGCAGTCTCGAAGCGATGAAGAGCGTGCTCTTGTCCCTTCGTACCTCCCTGTTGGACTTGGCCGAGCGGATGCTCGGCCTTTTTTTTGCCTTCGGTCAGGACAGCAGCCGGTCGCGGCGGCGGGCCAGAAAGGCGGCATCGGCGGGCGATCGTGCCAGGGCGATGGCGCGGGCATAGGCGGCAAGGGCGGGTGCGGTCTGGACGTCGCGGGCAAGATATTCGGCCTGTGCGGCGTGGAACGGCGGATAGTCCGACAGCGCGGCGGCAAGATCGCCCAGCACATCCAGCGCGACGGACAGCCCCCCGGATTCCGCCAGCGCAACCGCATGGTTCAGGCGGATCACCGGAGTCGGCTCATGCGCCAGAAGCCGGGCGTAAAGCGCTGCGATCTGCGGCCAGTCCGGGGTCTGGGCGGTGTGCAGCGCGGCAATGGCGGCTTTCAGCAGGAACGGGCCGGGTTTGCGGCGCGCGACGGCGGTGTCCAGAATGTCGATCCCTTCGGCCAGCATCGTGGCATCCCACAGCCCGCGATCCTGGTCGGCGGGGGGCAAGGTTTCGCCTTTGGGGCTGGTCCGCGCCTTGGCCCGGCACTGGGTCAGCAACAGCAGCGCAAGGCAGCCCTCGATTTCCGGCTGGTCCGGGGCAAGGCGGGTCAGAAGCCGGGCCAGGAAGATCGCCTCGTGGCACAGGTCGGTGCCGGTTGCCGGACCCTGCGCATAGCCCGCCGTGAAGATCAGGTAGATCACGGTCAGGACCGAATTCAGCCGGTCCGCCCAATCCTCGGGGCCCGGGACGACAAAGGGGATGCGCGCGGCGGCGATCTTGGCCTTGGCGCGGCTAAGCCGCTGGCCCATCGTGGTGTCGCCGTCCAGAAAGACGGCGGCGACCTGGGGCGTGGTCAGCCCGCACAGCGACCGCAGCGTCAGGGCGATGCGGGTCTTTTCCTCCAATGCCGGATGGCAGCAGGTGAAGATCAGGCGCAGACGGTCGTCGGGGATCGGTTCGGCGTCGTTCTCAAAGGCTTCGTCGTCCGCCAGAACCGCCTGATCCAGCGCGTTGCGGCTGTCGCGTGAGGCGCGGCGAAGCCGGTCGATGGCCTTGCGCAGCGCCACCCGCAACAGCCAGCCCTGCGGCGCGTTCGGCAGCCCCGCCCTGCCCCAATGCGTGATCGCCGAAATGGCGGCGTCCTGCAGCGCATCCTCGGCCAGCTGGAAATCCCGCAGACGCGCGATCAGCGCGGCCAGAAGCCGCCCCCGGTGGTCGCGCATGACGGCCTCGACGGCGCGGGTTGCGGCGATGGCACCGGGGGCGGCAGCGGGCATCAGTTGCCCGCCGGGTTGTAGTCCATCAGGGGGCGCACCTCGACCGTGCCATAAAGCGCCGCCGGCACCTGTGCGGCATAGCGCAGGGCCGCGTCCAGATCGGGCACGTCGATGACGTAGTAGCCGCCCAGATGTTCGCGGGTTTCGGCAAAGGGGCCGTCCATCGTCTCGACCTTGCCGCCCCGAACGCGCAGGGAGGTTGCGGTTTCGATCCCTTGCAGGCCTTCACCGCCTTTCAGCACGCCATCGGCCTTCAAAAGCGCGCTGAAGTCGAAATACCCCTTCATCATCACGTCGAAATCGGGGGTGCCATAGGCGGGTTCCTTGGCCGGATCACCGTAGAGCAGAAGCATGTAGTTCATGGTGTGTGTCCTTGAGTTGAGGTCGGGTTCAGAGGCCGATCAGGTTGACGGCAAGGCAGACCATGAGGTTCAGCGTGGCCAGAATGTTGGTCCCATTGCCGACATAGCGCAGCGGATGGGCGGCGTTGTCGACGGCGCCAAGCCCGAAGGGATGCGCGATGCGACCGATCAGAAGAAGCGCACCCGAGATGTGCAGGTAAAGCGCAGGCGCACCCATGCCTTCGGCAAGGATCATCAGGATCAGGACGAAGGTGGTCCATTCGACAAAGTTTCCGTGCTGACGCACCCGGCGCAAGAGTTCAGTATTGCCCCCATCCCCGTAGGAGATTTTGGTCGCGGCCCGCACCCCGCTGATGCGGAACCACAGAACAAGAAAGATCAGCGCAAGCGGCAAGGCGTAGAGCGGGGTAACTGAGAAAATCATGGCATTTCCTTTGTTTCTGGTGGTCGTACCCCAAGGACGCTGCAGCCTTGCCGTTTTCGACATGGCCTGCAAAATTATTTTGGCGCCAGGGAAGAAAAGTTCGGCGGGCACTTTCTTTGGGTCACATGGGCACGGCCCTGGCCCCTTTCCCTTGGTCCGCCTTTCGTCTAGGACGCCGGGGAACACCCGACACCCCGGAGGCAGGCATGACCGAACCCGCAATCACCCCCGACCTGGTGGCTTCGCACGGGATCAAGCCGGATGAATGGGATCGCCTGCTGGGCATTCTGGGGCGTGAGCCGACCTTTACCGAACTGGGCATCTTCAGCGCGATGTGGAACGAGCATTGTTCCTACAAGTCGTCGAAGATCCATCTGAAGAAGCTGCCGACCACCGGGCCTCAGGTGATCTGCGGACCCGGGGAGAACGCGGGTGTGGTGGACATCGGCGACGGCCAGGCGGTGGTCTTCAAGATGGAGAGCCACAACCACCCGTCGTATATCGAGCCGCATCAGGGCGCGGCAACGGGCGTGGGCGGCATCCTGCGCGACGTCTTCACCATGGGCGCGCGGCCGATTGCGGCGATGAACGCGCTGTCGTTCGGGCTGCCCTCGCATCCGAAAACCGCACATCTGGTCAAGGGCGTGGTCGAGGGCGTGGGGTCCTACGGCAACGCGTTTGGCGTCCCCACCGTGGGCGGCGAGGTGCGGTTTCACCGCAGCTACAACGGCAACTGCCTGGTGAACGCCTTTGCGGCGGGCTTGGCGGATACCGACAAGATCTTCTACTCGGCAGCAAGCGGCGTGGGGATGCCGGTGGTCTATCTTGGGGCCAAGACGGGCCGCGACGGGGTTGGCGGGGCCACGATGGCAAGCGCCGAGTTCGACGACACGATCGAGGAAAAGCGCCCCACCGTGCAGGTCGGCGACCCCTTCACCGAAAAGCGCCTGCTGGAGGCGTGCCTGGAGCTGATGGCCAGTGGCGCGGTGATCTCCATTCAGGACATGGGCGCGGCGGGCCTGACCTGTTCGGCGGTCGAAATGGGCGACAAGGGGGGCCTCGGGATCAAGCTGCAGCTGGACGACGTGCCGCAGCGCGAGACGGGGATGACGGCCTATGAGATGATGCTGTCGGAATCCCAGGAACGGATGCTGATGGTGCTGAAGCCCGAAATGGAGGCCGAAGCGCGGGCGATCTTCGTCAAATGGGACCTCGATTTCGCCATCGTGGGCGAGACGATCCCCGAGGACCGCTTCCTGATCCTGCATGGCAATGTGGTGAAGGCGGATATCCCGCTGTCAAAGCTGTCGTCCAGCGCGCCGGAATATGACCGGCCCTGGGTGCCGACCCCCGCCGCCGCGCCTTTGGGCGAGGTGCCTGCGATTGGCGCGATGGACGGGCTGCGGGCGCTGATCGGCTCGCCGTCCTATGCGCACAAGGCCTGGGTCTACGAGCAATACGACAGCCAGGTGGGGGCCGACACTCTGGTCACGCCGGGCCTGCCTGCGGGTGTTGTGCGGGTGCATGGCACGGGCAAGGCGCTGGCCTTCACCAGCGACGTGACCCCGCGCTATGTGAAGGCGAACCCGGTGACGGGCGGCAAGCAGGCGGTGGCCGAGGCTTATCGCAACCTCTGCGCCGTGGGGGCCCTGCCTCTGGCCACGACCGACAACCTGAACTTCGGCAACCCGGAAAAGCCCGAGATCATGGGCCAGTTCGTCGGAGCCCTGCAAGGGATCGGCGAGGCGTGCATCGCGCTGGACATGCCGATCGTGTCGGGCAACGTGTCGCTTTACAACGAAACCGACGGCACCGGCATCCTGCCGACCCCGACCATCGGGGCGGTGGGCATCCTGCGGTCGATGGACGAGCTGATTGCGGGCAAACCGCAGGCGGGCGACGCGGCGGTGCTGGTCGGCCAGACGACGGGCCATCTGGGCCAGTCGGCGCTGCTGGCCGAGGCGTTCGGGATCGAGGCGGGCGACGCGCCGCCGGTCGATCTGGCGGCCGAGCGGAAGCATGGCGATTTCGTACGCGCCTCCCGCGGGATGATCCGGGCGTGCACCGACCTGTCCGATGGCGGGCTGGCGTTGGCGGCGTTCGAAATGGCCGAAGCGGCGGGGTTGGGGCTGACATTGGAGGCCGGACAGACTGCACAGCTCTTCGGTGAGGATCAGGCCCGCTATCTGCTGGCCGTGGCCCCCGCCGATCTGGCCGATCTTGTGCAGGCCGCGAAGGCTGCCGGGGTTCCGGTCGCATCCGTCGGCAGCTTTGGCGGCAGCGCGGTGACATTCGGG
>JAKQLM010000261.1 GCA_029567145.1 Pseudomonadota bacterium | reverse complement strand
GATGTGCCCGCATCCGATCCTGTTGCACGACTATGACACGGGCGAGCTTCTGGACGGCAACCGGGCCTTCAAGCAGGTGTTCGGGCTGGACCCGCAGACGGCGCAGAACCTGCTGGTCGGGGAAATCCTGCCGGACGACATGATGTGGTTCATCGACCATGCGATCCGGTCGCTGAAGGCCAGCCGCAGCTATGGCCCGTCCGAGGTGCAGCTGCGCCGGGCCGATGGCACGCGCTTTCCCGCCGTCTTGCGCGGGTTCATGAGCATAGACCCCAACGGGCGGCGGCTGGTCTGGGCGCTGATCGAGGATGTGGCCGAGATCCGCGCGAAAGAGGCCGCGCTGTTGCAGGAACAGCGCGCGCTGCAGGCGACCCGCACGCGGTTTCTGTCGGCGATCGAGGCAATGGACGACGGCTTTGCGATCTTTGACGCCGACGACCGGCTGGTGCTGTGGAACCAGCCCTACACCCGGGTCTTCGCCGGAATTGCCGATCAGATCCGCGAAGGCGCGCTGTACGACGACCTCTTGCGGGCTGCGATCGACCGGGGCGTGTTCGGCGCGGAAGGCGAACGCGACGAGGGGGCGCTGAACCGCCGCCTGCACCGCCCGCTGACCGAAGTCTGGGACGGCGAGGACGAACTGGCCGACGGGCGCCTGATCTGGGTGCGCGAACGGGCCACCCCTTCGGCCGAAACCGTGGGGGTCTACGAGGACGTGACCGCCCGCCGCCTGGCCGACCGCCGTCTGCAGCAAGCGATGGATGGCAGCGATCTGGCCGTCTGGGACTGGGACCCGGACGAAGGCCTGAGTGCGATGAATGACCGCTGGCGGGCGATGCTGGGCCTGCCTTCGGATGCGGTGCAATTGCATGATCTGGCCGCGCGCATCCACCAGGGCGACCTGGCCGCCGTGCAGGATGCGCAAAAGGCGCTGTTTCAGCACCGGCACGACAATTTCGACCTGCTGTGCCGGTTGCGCCATGGTCGCGGTCACTGGGTGTGGTTCCTGACGCGCGGCTGGGTGCTGGCGCGGCGGGCCGACGGCAGCCCGCGCCGGATCTCGGGTGTCACGCTGGACGTGACCGCCCGGATCGAGGCCGAGCGGCGTCTGGCGCGGCTGATCGACGGCGCCCGGGTCGGCACCTGGGAATTCGACGAGGCGCGCGGTTCGTCCATCATCAACGATCGCTGGGCCGAGCTTCTGGGCTACCGCGCGGCGGACCTCAACCCGCTGCCGATCGACCGCTGGCTGTCGATGATCCATCCCGACGATCTGACCGAAATGCTGGCCCGGGAGGCGCGGCACTTTGCGGCCGGCGACTGGCGGGTGGAACACGAGGTCCGCTTGCGGCACCGGCTGGGCCATTGGGTCTGGGTGCTGACGCGCGGGCAGGTGATCGAATGGGACGCGAACGGCCGTCCTGCGGTGATCACCGGGGTGCATATCGACATCTCGGCAGCCAAGGCGCTGGAGGCGGCGCTGGCCCGTGAACGCGACACGCTGGCCCGGATCATGGAGACGTCGGTCTCGGGCATCATCGCGGTGGACGGGGCGGGCGAGGTGGTCTTTGCCAATGCTGCCGCCGCAACCGTGCTGGGCCGGTCGGTGGACCCCGGCGACGACCTGACCGCGCTGATGTGCGACGCGGGCGTGACCGACGCTGACGGCGCGCCCATCGCGCTGCATGACCTGCCGTTTTCGCGTGCGCTGGCCGGGGCCGAGGGCCTGCAAGAGGTGCGCCACGCGATCCGCTGGCCCGATGGCGCGCGGCGGGTGGTGTCGGTCAATGCCGCCCGGCTCTCGGCCCCCGGCACCGACCTTGCGGTGGTCTGCTCGTTCACCGACATCACGGAGCCCGTTGAAAGCGAGGACCGCCTGCGCGCCGCGATGACGGCTGCAGAGGCCGCGAACCGGGCGAAGTCGGACTTTCTGGCCGCGATGAGCCATGAAATCCGCACGCCGCTGAACGGCGTCCTTGGCATGGCGCATGTGCTGGACCGGCGGCTTTCGGATGCCGAAGACCGGATGATGCTGCAGGTCATCCGCGACTCGGGCGAACATCTTCTGGGCGTGATCAACGACATCCTGGACCTGGCCAAGATCGAGGCCGGACGGCTGGTCCTGAACATCCAGCCCCTGAACCTGGCCGAGGTGACGGCTCCGATTCTGGCGCTGCACCGGCTGCAAGCGCAGGAAAAGGGCGTCGCCCTGCGGGTGACCTGTACCGGGATCGCCGAGGGCGAAGGCCGGTTGGGCGATGGGCAAAGGTTGATCCAGATCCTGCACAACCTGCTGGGAAATGCCGTCAAGTTCACCGAAGCGGGCGAGGTCCATCTGCATTGCGACTATCGGTCAAGGACGCGGCTGGTGCTCACGGTCCGCGACACCGGGATCGGCATGGACCAGGCCGAACTGACCGAGGTGATGGAGGATTTCGCCCAAGGGCGGCGCGGCGGGTCGGTGCGCAACTCTGGCACCGGGCTGGGGCTGGCGATCGTGCGGCGGCTGGTGCGGCTGATGCAGGGCGAACTGACGCTGGAGTCGGCTCCGGGGCAGGGGGTGACGGCACGGATCGACCTGGCGATGCCGGTGGTGACGCGGGCCCCGACGTTGCCGCGCGACGCGGCGCTGCCGCAGGTCCCGCCGATGCGCGTCCTCGCGGCCGAGGACAACGCGACGAACCGGATCATCCTGCACAGCCTGTTGCAGGCGCTGGGGATCGAGGCCGAAATCGTGGGCTCTGGCGACGCGGCGCTGGAGCGGTGGCGCGGCGGCGGGTTCGACGTGCTGCTCTTTGACATCGCCATGCCGGGCCTGGACGGGGTCGGCACCCTGGCCGCGCTGCAGGACGAGGCGCGTGCCCTGGGCCAGCCCGCGCCGCCCGCCATCGCCGTCACCGCCAATGCGATGACGCATCAGGTCGCCGAATACCTGGCACAGGGTTTCGCCGCCTGCGTGCCAAAGCCGATCAGCCTGGAAACACTGGCCCGCGCGCTGATCGCGGCCCATGCCGGGGTCAGGCCAGAATGACCTCGACCCCGGCGGCCTGAAGCAGGTCGGCCAGCGGCCCGTCCGGTGCCGCATCGGTGACCAGCCGGTCAAAGGCCTGTGGCGGGGCGATCAGCATCGGGGCTGCGGCCCCGAACTTGCTGGCGTCCGCCACCACCGTCGCACTTTCGGCCAGGGTCAGGATGGCGCGGCTGATTTCGGTTTCGTGCAGATCGTTCAGCATGAACCCCGCACGCGCGTCCACGCTGGCAGCCGTCAGGATCGCATGGCGCACGCGGAACCGGGCGATGAAGGCCAGTGCCTCGGCCCCGAAGGCACCCCCGTCATGCGGGCGCAACTCGCCCCCCGCCATGAACACCCGGTTGCCGCCGCGCCCGGTCAGCGCCTGCGCCACGGTCAGCGAGTTGGTGACGACGAAAAGCTCACGGTGGTCGCGCAGCGCCTGGGCGACAAAGGCGGTGGTGGAGCCGACATCCAGAAACAGCGAACTGCCGTTTTCGATCAATCCCGCCACCCGCGCGGCAATCCGGCGCTTTGCGCCAGGATTGACCCCCAGCCGCAACGACAGGCTTGGCTCGGCCAGGACATCGCGCAGATGGACCCCGCCATGCACCCGGGTGACGCTGCCCACGGCCTCCAGCCGCTTTACGGCCCGGCGCACGGTTTCCTCGCTGACCGACAGCTTCTGCGCCAGATCCTCGATTCGGGCCGAACCCTGCCGCGTCAGGTGGTCCAGAATCGCACGGTCGCGTTGGGTTTGCAGCATGGTCCGGCCTGATCCGAGGGTTTGGTGACCATTTCCTACAGGACCATCCGACAAATCAACAGGAAATGGTCATTCACCCACAGTTTTTCACATTTTCTTTGACAGGCGCAGCCGTCCCGTCCCATCCTTTGCCACGGACCTTGGGTTTCCTCTTCGCCCTGTGGTTCGGAATTTCGGTACTCCGGCTCCCTGGACAGACCGGCGTGCTTACGGGCGGGTCCATCCCCTTGGCCCGCCCGTTTCACTTGCCACCTGACCTGCTGCCAAGGCACACTTCCTCGCATGACACTTGATCCCGTTGCCCGCGCCCTGTCCCTGCCGATCTGGACCGGCACGCCGACTGCCGAACCCCTGGGCGGCGGCATCACCAACCTGAACGTGCGCGTCACCGACGCCACCCGCAGCGCCGTGGTCCGCATCGGCGACGACATTCCGGTTCACCAGATCATGCGCTTCAACGAACTGGCCGCCAGCCGGGCCGCCCATGCGGCAGGGGTCTCGCCCGCCGTCTTGTATCACGAGCCCGGTGCCCTGGTGATCGACTTTGTCACCGGCCGCACGATGACCGCCGCCGACCTGCGCGAGGCTGACCTTCTGGAGCAGGCCCTGGCGCTGGTGATGCACGCCCACCGCGATATTCCCCGCCACCTGCGGGGCCCGGCGCTGACCTTCTGGGTGTTCCAGACCCTGCGCGACTATGCCGGAACGCTGCAGGACGGCCGGTCCCGCCATCTGGGCCTGGTGTCCGGGCTTCTGGATCAGGCGGCGGACCTGGAACGCGCCGTGGGCCGGATCGAGATGGTCTTCGGCCACAACGACCTTTTGCCCGCCAACTTTCTGCATGACGGCACCCGGATGTGGCTGATCGACTGGGATTATGCCGGCTGGGGCTCGCCGCTGTTCGACCTCGGGGGCCTTGCGGCCAACAACGGGCTGGACCACGCGCAAGAGGACTGGCTGCTGTCGGCCTATTACGGCGCTGCACCCGATGCCGACCTGTGGCACCGCTACCGCGCGATGAAGGCGGCCGCTGCCCTGCGTGAGGCGATGTGGTCCATGGTGCAGGAAATCCACTCCGACCTCGACTTCGACTATGCGGCCTACACCGCCGACTATCTTGACACCTACCGCGCGGCGCTGGCCGCCTTCAGGACCGGAAAATGAAAGACCTTCCCTCTACCGCCCGCGTCGTCGTCATCGGCGGCGGCATCGTTGGTGCGTCCGTCGCCTATCATCTGGGCAAGCTTGGCTGGACCGACACCGTGCTACTGGAGCGCAAGAAGCTGACCTCGGGCACCACGTTCCACGCGGCAGGGCTGGTCGGGCAGCTTCGCACCAGCGCCAACATCACCCAGCTTCTGGGCCATTCCGTCGCGCTTTACCGCACCCTGGAGGCCGAGACCGGCCTGCAGACCGGCTGGAAGATGAACGGCGGCCTGCGCCTGGCCTGCAACGCCGACCGCTGGACGGAAGTGAAACGCCAGGCCACCACGGCGCACAGCTTCGGCCTTGAAATGCACCTCCTGACCCCGCGTGAGGCGCAGGATCTTTGGCCGCTGATGACCATCGACGACCTTGTCGGCGCGGCCTATCTGCCGACCGACGGGCAGGCGAACCCCTCCGACATCACCCAGTCGCTCGCCCGTGGCGCGCGGATGGCGGGGGTGTCGATCTTCGAGGACACTCCCGTCACCCGGATCATCGTCGAGGATGGCCGGATCACCGGGGTCGAAACCCCCTTCGGCACCATCGCATGTGAAAAGGTCGTGTGTTGCGCGGGCCAGTGGACCCGCACCCTGGCCGCGACGGTGGGGGTCAACGTGCCCCTGGTCAGCGTCGAACACCAGTACATGATCACCGAAAAGATCGACGGCGTGCCCCCCGGACTGCCGACCTTGCGCGACCCTGACCGCCGCACCTACTGGAAAGAGGAGGTCGGCGGCCTGGTCTGGGGCGGGTATGAGCCGAACCCCAAGCCCTGGGCGTTGGACGGCATCCCTGAGGGCTTTCACTTCGAACTCCTGACCAGCGATTACGACCACTACGCGCAGTTCATGGACGACGCGATTGCCCGCGTGCCCGCACTGGCCAATGCCGGGGTCAAGCAACTCCTGAACGGGCCGGAATCCTTCACGCCCGATGGCAACTTCATCCTGGGCGAGGCGCCAGAGCTGCGGAACTTCTACGTCGGCGCGGGCTTCAACGCCTTTGGCATCGCATCCGGTGGCGGGGCAGGGATGGCGCTGGCCGAATGGGTGGCGAAGGGGGAACCGCCCTTTGACCTCTGGCCCGTCGACATCCGCCGCTTCGGCCCGCCGCACCGGGTGACCGACTATGTCCGCACCCGCACGCTGGAGGCCTACGCCAAGCACTACACGATCGCCTGGCCGTCCGAGGAGATGACATCGGCACGACCCACCCGCCGCTCGCCATTGTATGTGCATCTGCAGGCGGCGGGCGCCTGTTTTGGCGAAAAGCTGGGCTGGGAACGCCCAAATTGGTTCGCCGCTCCGGGCGAAGAGGCCGTGGACCGCTATTCGATGGGCCGGCCCGGCTGGCATGACGCCGTGGGTCGCGAACACAGGGCCGCGCGCGACCATGCCGTCCTGATCGACCAATCCAGCTTTGCCAAGTTCCGCCTGACCGGGCGCGATGCGGCAAAGGCCCTGAACCGGATTGCGGCCGGAAACGTGGACCGCGCGGTCGGTGGTCTGACCTACACCCAGATGCTGAACGGCAAGGGGGGCATCGAATGCGATCTGACCGTCGCGCGCCTGGGGCAGAACGACTATCACATCGTCACCGGCACCGGCTTTGCCACCCATGATTTCGACTGGATTTCCCGTAACTTGTCGGGCGACGCTCATCTTGCGGATGTGACCTCGGCTATGGCCGTCCTGTCGCTGATGGGCCCCAAGGCGCGGGACATCCTTGCGCGCCACTCGCCCGACGACCTGACGAACGCCGGGTTCCCGTTTGGCACCGCCCGCTGGATCACGGTGGCCGGATGCCCGGTCCTCGCGCTGCGCGTGACCTATGTCGGCGAACTGGGATGGGAGCTGCACATGCCAACCGAAGTCGCCGTCACCGTCTACGAGGCGCTGATGTCGGGGCAGGGCGCGCCGACTCTTGCGGGCTACCGCGCGATTGAAACCCTGCGGCTGGAAAAGGGCTATCGCGCCTGGGGGTCGGACATCGGCCCCGACCACACCCCGGTCGAGGCGGGGCTGGCCTGGGCGGTCAAGATGAAGTCCGGAGTCGATTTCATTGGACGCGACGCCATCGCAGCGCAGCTGGCGCAGGGCGTGAAGAAACGGCTTGCGACCTTCACCGCCGATCCGTCCGTGGTGCTTCTGGGCCGCGAGACGATCTACCGAAACGGCGAACGGGTGGGCTGGCTGTCCTCGGGCGGCTATGGCCATACGGTCGGCAAAAGCATCGGCCTGGGCTACGTGCGCCACCCGGGCGGCGTGACGGAAGACTATGTCTTGTCAGGGACTTACGAGCTGGATGTTGCGTCAGAGCGCGTGTCCGCACAGGTGACGTTGGCCCCACTTTATGACCCGCAGAACCTGCGCGTGAAGGCTTGAAACCCGGCCCCGGATCAAGTCCGGGGCGGGGTCATCACCCGTCAAACCGCGTCGCGCCCCGGCGCTTTTCGTCGACGGGCTGGGTCAGCACCACCGCCTGATGCGCGCGCTGGTCGCAGTTCGCGCGCGGGCAGATACGGCAGTTGATGCCAATCGGCACCATCCGGGTTGCGGTGACGCTGAACGCCTCGGCATAGCCGATCTCGGCCGAATGATCGACGGTGCAGCCCATTGCCACGGCCAGCCGGTTGTCCTGCGCGTGCCTTATCCAGGTCGGCCGGTCCACCGTGCGCGAGATGACGAAATACTGGGATTTATCCGGCATTTCAACGAACTGCGGGACGATCTTGCCAGGCGTTCTGAACGACGTATGCACGTCCAGTCGCGGACAGGCCCCGCCGTATTCGGCCAGGTGAAAGTCGGTGGCGTTGAACCGCTTGGTCACGTTGCCGCCCTTGTCGATGCGCAGGAAAAAGAACGGCACGCCCTGCGCGCCCTCGCGTTGCAGGGTCGTCGCGCGGTGGCAGGCCTGCTCGAAACTGACGCCGAACCGGGTGGCGATGTGGTCAAGGTCGTATTTTGTCGCCCGCGCCTCGGCCAGGAAGGCCGCATAGGGCATCAGCACGGCGGCGGCGAAGTAGTTTGCCAGTTCCACCCGCAACCGCGCCTCACCGCGCGGATCGCTGATGCCGGACCGCCCGATCAGCCCGTCCAGCAGCGCCCGCTGTTCCAGAAGGCCGCACATATGCGCCAGCTGGAAGGTGCGATTGGTGTGGTCCAGCGCCTCGGACAACAGGATCTCGCGCCGCGCCTCGTCATACTGGCGCAGCGTGCCCGGCAGGTCTTCGACGCGGGCAAGGCGGACCGTGATCCCCAACCCATCGCGCAGCCGGGCCTTCAGCGCACCATAAACCTCGTCCCGGTCGATGGGTGCGGTCCAGAATCGCTCGGCGGCGTCCTCCAGATCGCGGAAGTGGTTGCGATTGCGGCGAAAAACCGTGTGGACCGCGGCCTCGGGGCTTTCCGAAATCGCCCCGCCATCGCCCTCGGCCCGCGCCAGAAGCTGATCGTTCGCCGCCGCCCAGGCCCGATGCAGCCGCAGGAAGGCACTGGCAAGGTCAGGCGCATGCACCAGCGCCGCGCGCAGTTGGGGCAGGTCGGGGCGGGTATCAAAGATCGGGTCCTGCAGGGCCACGCGCAGGTCGGCAAGCTGGCTGGCCCCGTCTTCCTCCATGATCTCGCGCCAGTCGACGCCATAGGCCTCGAACAGCCGCAGCAGGACCTGGACCGAGACCGACCGTTCGTTGTTTTCCAGCAGGTTCACGTAGGACGGGCTGATCCCCAGCGCCTTGGCCATGGCACCCTGGGTTTCGCCCCTTTCCAGCCGCAGCCGTCGCAGATGCGGGCCGATGAAGGTCTTCTGCATACCGTCGCACACATTTCAGCTTCTGTCATGTTTACACTATTACATAAATCACAAAGTGTAAACTTTCGCGTTTACAGCAGAACCCGCTTTGCCTTTGCACATCCCGCGACTGGTGGCACGCATCGGTCAAAGCGGAGGAAACCCATGCACAGCAGCATCCCTAGAACGGGCCTTAGAACGGGCACCAATCACCTGTTCATCCCCGGCCCGACCAATGTCCCCGAACCCGTCCGCCGCGCGATGAATGTCGCGATGGAGGATCAGCGCGGACCCGAGTTCGGCGCCCTGGGCCTTGGCATCCTGGCCGATCTGAAGCGCATCTTCCGCACCGAAACCGCCCGGGTGATCCTGTATCCGGGGTCCGGCACCGGCGCGTGGGAAGCGGCGATCACCAACACGCTCAACCCCGGCGACCGGGTGGTGATGGCGCGGCACGGCCAGTTCTCGACCCTCTGGGCCGAAATGGCGACCCGCCTGGGGCTGGAGGTCGATCTGATCGACGTCGCCTGGGGCGCGGGCGTTCCGGTCAGTGAAGTCACCCGCCGTCTGGCCGCCGACCGCAAGGGCGCGATCAAGGCGGTGTTCGTCACGCACAATGAAACCGCGACCGGCGTTACCAGCGACATCGCCGCCGTGCGCCGGGCGCTGGACGACTGTTTTCACGACGCGCTTCTGTTCGTTGACGGTGTCTCCTCGGTCGGCTCCATCGACTTTCGCATGGATGACTGGGGCGTCGATCTGGCGGTGACCGGCAGCCAGAAGGGGCTGATGTGCCCGGCGGGCCTTGGTATCCTGGCCGTCAGCCCAAAGGCGCTGAAAGCCTCGGACGCCAGCACCATGCGCCGCGCCTATTTCGAATTCCGCGACTTTGCGATGCTGGCCGACACCGGCTATTTCCCCTACACCCCGCCGACCCAGCTTCTTCACGGTCTGCGCGCCGCACTGGACCGCATCCAGGCCGAGGGTCTGGACACTGTGCTGTCCCGCCATGCCCGTCTTGCTGAAGGCGTGCGCCGGGCCGTGGCCGCCTGGGGGTTGCAGACCTGCGCCGAGCACCCGTCACTGGCGTCCAACACGGTCACCGCGATCCGCGTGCCCGAGGGTGTCGATGCGCGCGAGGTGATCCGCATCGGCCATCAGCGCTACAATACCAGCTTCGGCTCGGGCCTGTCGCGGCTGGCGGGCAAGGTGTTCCGGATCGGGCATCTGGGGGATCTGAACGAAGGCATGTGCCTGACCGCGCTGGCGGTGGCCGAAATGGCCCTGGTCGAGGCGGGGGCGGACATCGACTTTGGCTCGGGCGTGGCGGCGGCGCAGGCCTGGTATGCCCAAGGGCACAGCACCCAATCGCTGAAGATCGCGGCGGAATAGCAAGGAAATCCAATACCATGAGCCACACTCTTCATCCGCTGCGCAAGCAGCGGCTCCAGCGGTCTGAACTTGCGGTTCCCGCCTCGAACCCGTCGATGATCGACAAGGCCGCCGACGGCCCCGCCGACTATGTCTTCCTGGATCTTGAAGATGCCGTTGCGCCCCCGGAAAAGGAACAGGCGCGCAAGAACTGCATCCAGGCGCTGAACGACATCGACTGGGCGGCCAAGGGCAAGACGGTCAGTGTCCGGATCAACGGGCTGGACACCCACTACATGTACCGCGACGTGGTCGACGTGATGGAGCAGGCGGGCGACCGCGTCCACACGCTTCTTGTCCCCAAGGTGGGCGTCCGCGACGACCTTTACATGGTCGAGGCGATGGTGAACCAGATCGAACAGGCGCGTGGCCTGGCGACGCGTGTCGGGCTGGAGGCGCTGATCGAGACCGCGCTTGGCATGGCGAACGTCGAAACCATCGCCCAGTTCGGCGGCCGGCTGGAGGCGCTGCACTTCGGCGTCGCCGATTATGCAGCCTCGATGCGCGCCCGCACGGTGAACATCGGCGGCCTGAACCCGATGTATCCCGGCGACCAATGGCATGCCGCGATCAGCCGCATGGTCATCGCCTGCCGCGCCTACGGGTTGCGCGCCATCGACGGCCCGTTCGGCGATTTCTCGGACCCCGAGGGCTACAAGGACGGTGCCCGCCGCGCCGCCGCCTTGGGGTGTGAGGGGAAATGGGCGATCCACCCGTCACAGGTGGCGCTGGCCAACGACGTCTTCAGCCCGACCGACGCCGAGGTGACCAAGGCCCGCCGCATCATCGAGGAACTGAAACTGGCCGAAGCCCAGGGCAAGGGCGCGGCCAGCCTGGACGGCAAGATGATCGACGCGGCCAGCGAAAAGATGGCGCGCAACCTGTTGGCCGTCGCCGAAGCGATTGGTGCCAAGTGACCGCGTAGGGTGGGCAATCTGCCCACCTTCCTTACCGTAAAGCGAGGGATATCATGGACATCCACGAATATCAGGCCAAGGAAATTCTTGCCCGGTTCGGTGTGCCGGTGCCGCGCGGCGGGCTGGCCTACAGCCCCGAACAGGCAGGCTACCGTGCGCGGCAGCTGGGCGGTTCTGCCTGGGTGGTCAAGGCGCAGATCCACTCGGGCGGGCGGGGAGCGGCCGGGGGCGTCAAGCTTTGCCGGGACGAGCATGAGGTCGCAAGTTTTGCCTCCACCCTGTTCGGCAAGCTGCTGGTGACCAAACAGACCGATGCCGGTGGCAAGGGCGTCTACCGGCTCTGGGTCGAAGCCGCCTCCGACATCGCCCGCGAGATGTATCTGGGCTTCGTCCTGGACCGGAAATCCGAACGGATCATGATCGTGGCCTCCGCCCATGGCGGGATGGAGATCGAGGATCTCGCCGAAACCGACCCCGACAGCCTGCGCCGCATGACCATCGACCCCGCTGTCGGTCTGTCCGAATTCCAGGCCCGCGAACTGGCCTTCCAGCTGGGCCTGACAGGCGGCCAGATCGCCCAGATGGTCACCATCCTGAAAGCCTGCTACCGCGCCTACCGCGACCTGGATGCGGTGATGGTCGAGATCAATCCCCTAGTCATCACCGGCACCGGCGACCTTGTGGCGCTGGATGCGAAAATGTCCTTCGACACCAACGCCTTGTTCCGCCAGGCTGATGTGGCCGAACTGCGTGACCGCAGCCAGGAGGACCCGCGCGAAAGCACGGCAGGCGACCATGGTCTGTCCTATGTCGGCCTGACCGGCGACATCGGCTGCATTATCAACGGCGCGGGCCTTGCGATGGCGACGATGGACATGATCAAGCTGGCCGGGGGCGATCCGGCCAACTTTCTGGACATCGGCGGCGGCGCCAGTCCTGAACGTGTGGTCAAGGCCTTCCAGACCGTTCTGGCCGACCGCAACGTCAGTGTCGTCCTGGTCAACATCTTCGCCGGGATCAACCGCTGCGACTGGGTGGCCGAAGGCGTCGTCCAGGCCTACCGCCAGCTGGGGCTCACCCTGCCGGTCGTCGTCCGCCTGGCCGGCACAAACGTCGAAGAGGGGCGGCGGATCATCGACGCCTCCGGCCTGCCGCTGATCTCTGTCGACACCCTGGCCGAGGCTGCCGCAAAGGCCGTCGCCGCCCGTCCCGCCATCGCCGCGTAAGGAGAATGTCATGGCCATCCTGATCACCGAAACGACGCGCGTCCTTGTCCAGGGCATTACCGGACGGATCGGCGCCTTTCACGCCGCCGACATGATCCGCTACGGCACCAATGTCGTGGGCGGAGTCACCCCCGGCCGGGGTGGAGAGACCCATCTTGACCGCCCGCTCTTCAACACGGTCCGCGACGCCGTCGCAGCGACCGGCGCAGAGGCGAGCCTGGTCTTCGTCCCGCCGCCCTTCGCCGCCGACGCGATCATGGAAGCCGCCGACGCCGGGATCAGGACCGCCGTCTGCGTCACCGATGGCATTCCCAGCCAGGACATGATGCGGCTGAAGCGCTTTCTGCGCCGCTATCCGGCAGACCGGAAGATGCGCCTTGTGGGTCCGAACTGCGCCGGGATCATCAGCCCCGGCAAGGGCTTCATGGGCATCATGCCGCCGCATATCTACATGCCGGGCCGGGTCGGCATCGTGGGGCGGTCCGGCACGCTGGGGTATGAGGCCGCCAGCCAGATGAAGGCGCTTGGCATCGGCGTGTCGACCAGCGTGGGCATCGGCGGTGATCCGATCAACGGCTCCAGCTTCAAGGACATCCTGCATCTCTTTGAAAACGATCCGGAAACCGACGCCGTGATGATGATCGGCGAAATCGGTGGCTCGCAGGAAGCCGAAGCCGCCGCCTATGCCCGCGACCACATGAAAAAGCCCGTGGTGGCCTATATCGCGGGCCTCTCGGCGCCCAAGGGCCGCAAGATGGGCCATGCCGGGGCGATCATCAGTGCGTTCGGTGAATCCGCGCAGGAAAAGGTGGAAATCCTGGAAGCCGCCGGAATCACCGTCGCCCCGAACCCAAGTGCCATGGGCGAGACGATGGCGCGCGTCCTTGGACGGCGTCAGGCCGCCTGAACCGCGCGCGCAAGGGCGCAGAACTGCTCCAGCGCGATCTCCTCGGCCCGCGCGGTCGGGGGGATGCCGACGCCCTCCAGGATCGCGTCGATCCCCGGCTTCAGGGCCTTGAGCGATGAGCGCAGCATCTTGCGGCGCTGGTTGAACGCCATGGCAGTAACGCGTTGCAAAACGTTGAAGTCACATGGAAAACGCGGCTCTGGCAGGGCGGTCAGATGCACCACCGCCGAATGCACCTTGGGGGCGGGGGTGAACGCCTCGGGCGGCAGGGTCATCACGATGGCCGCGTTGCAGCGCCATTGCGCCAGAAGGGCCAGCCGCCCGTAATGGTCGCCGCGCGGCTTGGCCACGATCCGTTCGGCAACCTCTTTCTGGAACATCAGCGTCAGGCTGGACCACATCGGCGGCCAGACCGGTGGCGACAGCCAGCGGATCAGAAGTTCCGTCCCGACATTGTAGGGCAGGTTGGCCACGATCTTGACCGGCGCGGTCAGGTGGCGGGCAAGGTCCAGGTCCAGCGCATCGCCGTGCAGCACCTCCAGCCGCCCCGGATACGCCGCGGCGATCTCGGCCAGCGCGGGCAGGCAGCGCGCGTCCTTTTCCACCGCCACCACCCGGCGCGCGCCTTCGGCCAAAAGCCCGCGCGTCAGACCCCCGGGGCCGGGCCCCACCTCCAGCACGTCGCAGCCCGTAAGGTCCCCGGCCGACCGCGCGATCTTGGCGGTCAGGTTCAGGTCCAGAAGAAAGTTCTGCCCCAGCTGCTTCTTCGCCACCAGATCATGCGCCCGGATCACCTCGCGCAGGGGCGGCAGACCGTCAATCGTGCCCAACTCTGACTAGCCTTTCCTGCTGGCCTTTCATTCTGGCCCAAATATCCCACGGGGGTGCGGGGGTGTGAAACCCCCGCCCGACATCTACCGCCGCGCTGCCATATCCCGCGCCATCCGCAACGCTGCCACCAGACTGGACGGATCGGCAATCCCTCGGCCCGCAATGTCGTAGGCCGTGCCGTGATCGGGCGAGGTGCGCACGAAAGGCAGGCCCAGCGTCACGTTCACGCCCCCGGCAAAGTCGATGGTCTTGATCGGGATCAGCGCCTGATCGTGGTACATGCAGACCGCCGCGTCATAGCCCTTGCGGGCCGCCGCATGAAACATCGTATCGGCCGACATCGGCCCGGTGATCGCCATGCCTTCGGCGGCCAGTCGCGACACCAGCGGGGTGATCCAGTCCAGCTCCTCGCGTCCCATCGTGCCGCCTTCGCCCGCATGCGGGTTCAGGCCCGCGACCGCGATGCGGGGCGACGCCAGTCCGAAATCCGTGATCAGCCCGGCATGGGTGATGCGAATCGTGGTTTCCAGAAGTTCGGGGGTCAGCACCTGCGGCACCCTGGCCAGCGCGATATGGATGGTTGCGGGCACCACCCGCAGGTCCGGACAGGCCAGCATCATCACCACGCGGGACACACCGGCCAGATGGGCCAGAAACTCGGTATGGCCCGGGAAGGCAAAGCCTGCGCCGTCCTTCAGGGCCTTCTTGTGGATCGGCGCGGTGCAAAGGGCCCCGGCCTTGCCGGACCGCACCAGCGCGACGGCACGCTCGATCACCGCGATGGTGCCCGCGGCATTCGCCGGGTCGGGCGCGCCGGGCCGGGCGGGGGCGGCAAAGTCGTGGCGCAGCACCGGCAGCGGGCCGTCAGCGGGGGCAGCGCCCTCGGCCACCTCGACCCAGTCGGTGCCCGCAGGCAGGTGCCGGGGGTCGCCCAGCCAGACGAACCGCTCTCCCATGGCCCAGGCCTTTGCGGCCAGTTCCGGACCGATCCCCGAAGGATCGCCAGAGGTCAGGACGACGACGGGCGTCACGGCTCGCGGATGAAGGCGGCCGAGCGAAGCTCTTCCAGATAGCCTTCGGCCAGGCCTTCAAGCTTCTGGTTGATCACCACCTCGCGCACCCGGTCACGGCTGACCGGTTCTTCGCGGGTCATTTCGCGGCTGCACAGCATGATGAACCGCCGAAACCCCGAGCGGGTCAACGCGACCGAGCTTTCGCCGGGATCCATCCGCGCCAGTTCCAGCCCGACATCGCCGGGCACTTCGGTCGCGGGGCCCTTGGTGATGGTCAGCCGGTCTTCGGGCAGGCCATTGGCAAGGCCGTAAAGGTCGGTGCAGTCGTCACTGTTGGCGCGGATCTCGGCCACGGTTTCGGCATCGTCGGCGATCAGGAAATCGGCCCATTCCAGCGTCACGGCGATCGGTTCGGCAGCCGGGTCCAGCGCCACGTCGCGCAACTGGAACAGCACCACCGCGCCGGGCACGCTGACCGGGTCCGACACTTCGCCCGGCCCAAGCGCCAGGATCGCGCCGCCGATGGCCGCGGGCAGGTTGGTCAGCGGCATCCAGTCCAGCCGTCCGCCGCTGCCCGCCGTGGGCGCCGCCGAATACTGCCGCGCAGCCGCGCCGAACGCGCCTTCGCTGGTCACGCTGTCCGACAACTGCTGAGCCAGGGCCAACGCCTCGTCCTCGCGCCCCGGTTCGGCGGGGATCACCAGTTCCGACACCAGAACCTGCAACGCGCGGGGCCGGGTTTCGGCTTCCAGCGCGCGATCGACATCAACTTCGCTGATCGGCACCTGGCCCAGGAACCGCGCTCGCACCGCCTTGCGCCACAACAGCCCGGCCGAGACGAAATCGCGGAAGGTTTCCGCCGAAATCCCGACCTTGGTCAGCTCGGCGATCAACCCTTCGGCGTTCAGATTGGCGCGCGCGGCGAATTCTTCCATGCCTTGCAGCACTTCTTCGTCCGTCAGGGTCAGGCCCAGCCGTTCGGATTCGGTCTGCCGCAGCCGGTCTTCGATCAGCGCTTTCAGCGCCTCGTCCTCGGGGTTGCCGGGCGCGCGCAGGACTTTCAGGAATTCGGCGCGCTGCTGCACCTCGTATTCGGTGATCACCCGGTCGTTGACGTAAAGCCGGGGCGCGAACAGGTCCTGGCCCACCGCAGCACCGGTCAGCGCCACCGAACACAAAAGCACGGCCACCTGCCGCTTCAGATAGGAAAATGCCATCGCCTCAGCCGCTCTTCCTGTTCAACGCGGGTCTTTGCCCGCCGTTCATTCCCAACGCCGGGCCTATTGCCGACATGTCCGCGCCGGACCCCCGGTAACGCCGCTGCCGAACCCGACAAGGTCCAGCGACAGCCCGAAATCCGTCGTCGGGCTTACACTAGTGGATGACGTGAAGCGACGCGAGAGGGAAACATCAAGCCGCACGCACTCGTTCAGGAACTCCACACCCATGCCGGCGACCGTGCCGCGGTCGGCGACAAAGTCATAGCGCCCCGACAGCTTGGCGGTCCAGTTCGGGGTCAGCTTCTGGCGGGCGTCGAAAGTCAGTTCCTGCGTCGGATCGGGGCGGTTCTCGGTCGGGTCGGCCACCGCCCAGATCAAAGAGCTGGCCAGCGCCGTCGATGGCCCGGAATAGGCCACCCGCGCCTCGCCCTTGGTCAGGGTCAGGTCGTCGTCGAACACCGCCCGCGCGGTCAGGGCGATGCCGTCCGCCAGATCGAAGTTCACCGCCGCCAGCCAGTCCGAGGTCGATCCGTCCAGGCCGGACCCCGGCCCGAACTGGCCCAGGTCAGCCTCGCGGAAGACGCGGCCCAGCGTCACGCCCATCGACCAGCCCGCCGGATCGTGCCGGGTCCAGGTCAGCCCCAGATTGGCGCGCGGCCCCCGTTCCACGGCATCCGACCCCGGAAAGCGGTCCAGCGCGAAAAGGCTGCTTTCGTCGAACTCGACCAGCACCGAATCCTCGTTCGGCAAAGATTCAAGATCGGAGGAGGCCCAGATCACCTGCGCCACAGGCTCGATCACATGGGTGGCACCGGTCTTGCCGACCTTGACCCAGGGCCAGCGCAATTCCACCCCGGCATTGCCGTGGGTCCGTGTGGTCTCGCCCTGAAAGACCGAGTCCTGCGCCACGGTGTAGGCATCGGCCGAGGCTTCGCCCAGGACCGTCGCCTCGATCCCCATCGGCAGGATGAAACTGCGCCGCCAGTCGATCCGCGCGGAAATCCGGCCAAGGTCACGACCTGGAGAGATATCGTCGATGTCTGCGTCGTCCAGGGGATCGGTCGAGCTGCGATAGTGGTTGTGGGTCTGGAACCGCAACCCGCCCTCGCCCCCC
>JAKQLM010000251.1 GCA_029567145.1 Pseudomonadota bacterium | reverse complement strand
CAGCACGGATGGCATCGGTCAAGAGCCCTCGCGCCGGGGTGGTCGGGCGATGCGGACACCCCGCAACGCGGGAGGCCGGATTGTGCGGGGCACAAGATCGGGGTGGTTGTTGTGGGGGGCTTTGGATAGGTGTGCGTCATGAGCGACACCCCTGCCCCTTCCCGCCCCGCCGCCCAAGGTGGCGACAGCCTTTCGGGCTTTCTCTATGCGCTGACGGCTTACCTCCTGTGGGGGTTCCTGCCGCTTTACATGAAGGCCCTGGCCCATATTCCGCCCCCCGAGGTCATCGCGCATCGGGTGGTCTGGTCCGTGCCGGTGGCGCTGGTCGTCCTGGTGTGGCTGGGCCGGTCGGGGGACCTGATGGCGGCGCTGCGCTCGCCCCGGATGCTGGGGATGGGGGCGCTGACGGCGGCACTGATCAGCGTGAACTGGGGGATCTATGTCTGGGCCATCGGCTCGGGTCATGCGCTGGACGCGGCGCTTGGCTATTACATCAACCCGCTGTTTTCCATCTTCCTGGGCGCGGTCCTGCTGCGAGAGCGGATCGGGCGCTGGCAGGCGGTGGCCATCGCCCTGGCCGGGGTCGCCGTGGCGATCCTAAGCTGGGATGCCGGGCGGTTGCCGGTGGTCGCGCTGGGGCTGACGGTGACCTGGGGGTTCTATGCGTTCCTGAAGAAATGGCTGCCGATCGGCCCGAACCAGGGGTTCGCGCTGGAGGTGCTGATCCTGCTGCCGCTGGCGCTGGCCTACATGGTCTGGCTGGGGGTCGCGGGAACCGGCCATTTCCTGCGGGGGATCCCTTGGGACAACGCGCTGCTGATCGGCTGCGGCATCGTCACGGCGGGGCCGTTGATGATCTATGCCAACGGGGCCAAGCGGCTGACGCTGTCGACCATCGCGATCATGCAGTATATCGCGCCGACGATGATCTTCCTGACCGCGATCTTCATCTTTGACGAGCCGTTCAGCAGCGTGAAGCTGGCGGCCTTTGGTCTGATCTGGGTGGCGTTGGCGATCTACATGGGGTCGATGGTCGCGGCGCAGCGCAAAAGCCTGTGACGGTTGCTGGCGCGCAACAGGCGGTGCCGGGCCGCGCGGACCGGGGATGTGTGACAGGCCGGTCGGGGTTATGCCCCGCCTGGCGGAACAGGGTGACCCGCAGGGGCAAGGACTGGAACTGATGGCACTGATCGCCTGTTCGGAATGCGGAAAAGAGATCTCGGACAAGGCCCCGAGTTGCCCGCACTGTGGGGTGCTGCGGACGGACATGGGGACCGCTGAGGCCCCCACCCCGGCCCCCAGTGGCGGGGCGTTTTCGGGCGTCTTCAAGACCATCCTGAGTTTCGTGGTCGGATCCTATGTCCTGACCTACGGGCTGAACTGGCTTTCGACCGGAACGCCGCCGCATCCGGTCCGCCTGGTGACGGACCTTCTGCGCGAGGTCGGGGTTCCGGTCGGCAACCTGGACTGCGACAGCATCCACCCCGAGGTGATTGCGGTGTCGGTCGACAGCGCGGCGAAGAACGACGGAATCGCCATTCGGGATATCGTGAACATCTCGACGGAATCGCAATCGCCGACCGAGGTGTCCTGTATCGGGCGGGCCACCTGGAGCACGGGGCAGAACAGCAAGATCACCTATTCCAAGACCCTGCGCGGCGGGGCCTACTGGATCGAGTTTCAGGAACAGTTGTTCTAGGACGCGGGCGCAGGGTCGGGCCGGCTGATCTGGCCCCCGCCCACCAGGGTCGGCGCTCCGGTCGTGTCGGGGCCCGAGGTCGCCATCTTGCGCAGCACGCGCACCGCCAGATAGGCGAAGGCCTGCGCCTCCAGCATGTCGCCGTCCAGCCCCACGGTTTCGACCGGGTCGATGGGGACCGGGATGCGGCGGCGCAACTCCTCCATCATCACCGGGTTGTGCCGACCGCCGCCGGTGACCAGGATGCGGGCCACGGGCGCGGGGAAATGGATCTGCGCCTGCGCGACGCTTGCCGCGGCCAGGGCGGTCAGCGTGGCGGCGGCATCGGCGTCCGACAGGGTATCAAGCGCGTCAACCAGACCGGAAAAACTGTTGCGGTCCAGGGACTTGGGCGGCGGAGCGTTGAACCAGTCCTGCCGCAGGAAGCGGCGGAGAAAGCGTTCGTCCACCGTGCCCGAAACCGCCAGCGCGCCGCCGTCGTCCTGCGCAAGGCCCAGGCGGGCCAGCATCAGGTCGTTCAGGGGCGCATTGGCCGGGCCGGTGTCAAAGGCCAAAAGCGCGCCGTTGGTTTCCGGCGTGGGCGCGGTCGGATCGACCAGGGTGATGTTGCCGACCCCGCCCAGGTTCAGAAAAGCCACCGGGTCGGTCAGGCCCAGGTGCCGGGCCAGCGCATGATGAAAGAACGGCGCAAGCGGCGCGCCCTGCCCGCCCATCGTCACATCGGACGACCGGAAATCCCACACCGTCGGCAGGTCCAGAAGCTGCGCCAGAAGAGCGCCGTTGCCGCACTGGTGCGTGCCGCGCCCGGTCGGATCATGCGCCAGGGTCTGCCCGTGAAAGCCCAGCACCTCGGCCCCGGTGAAGCGGGACAAAAGCTCGGCATGGGCGGTTTCCACCACTTCGGCGGCGGCGGCAACGGCGGGATCGCCCGGCCACTGGCCCAGGGCCGCGCGGATGACCGCCCGTTCGTCCGACGTGTAGGGGCGATAGGCCGAAGGGCCGAAACCCTGGATCGTGACGCCATCGGTGCGGACCATCGCGGCATCGACACCGTCCAGCGAGGTGCCGGACATGGCCCCCAGCGCCCAGAGTGGCCCTTCCTTCCGCATCTTCCCTTGGACCCTCGCCAAAGCTATACCGCGTCCCATCCTAGACCGAGGCAGCCATGAACTACCATCCGAAATCTGACTTCATGCGCGTGATGATCGAGCGCGGCTTTGTTGCCGATTGCACCGATTATCAAGCGCTTGACGAGGCATTGGTGAAGAATGTTCTGCCCGGATACATCGGGTTCGACGCCACGGCGACCAGTCTGCATGTCGGCAGTCTGATCCAGATCATGATGCTGCGCTGGCTGCAGAAATGCGGTGGCAAACCGATCGTGCTGATGGGCGGCGGGACGACCAAGATCGGCGATCCCAGCTTTCGCGCGGATGAGCGTCCCTTGCTGACCGATGCGCAGATCGGGTCGAACATCGAGGGGATCAAGCGGGCTTTCGCGCCCTACGTCAGCTTCGGCGACGGGCCGACCGACGCGATCATGGTCAACAACGCCGAATGGCTGGACGCGCTGAACTACATCGGCTTTCTGCGCGACATCGGGCGGCATTTCAGCGTCAACCGGATGCTGTCGTTTGAAAGCGTGAAGTCGCGGCTGGACCGGGAACAGTCGTTGAGCTTTCTTGAGTTCAACTACATGATCCTGCAAGCCTATGATTTTCTTGAGCTTCATCGCCGCTATGGCTGCCTGCTGCAGATGGGCGGCAGCGACCAGTGGGGCAATATCGTCAACGGCGTGGACCTGACCCGCCGGGTGATCGACGGGGAAGTGTACGGCCTGACCTCGCCGCTGTTGACCACCAGCGACGGCAAGAAGATGGGCAAAAGCCAGTCGGGCGCGGTCTGGCTGAACGCAGATCTGTTCAGCCCGTATGAGTTCTGGCAGTTCTGGCGCAACACCACCGATGCCGATGTGGGCCGGTTCCTGAAGTTGTACACCGAGCTTCCGGTGGCAGAGTGCGACCGCTTGGGCAAACTGGGCGGGTCCGAGATCAATAGCGCCAAGATCGTCCTGGCGAACGCCGTCACGACGCTGTTGCACGGGGCCGAAGCGGCGGCCGCAGCGGAGGCCACGGCGCGGGATGTGTTCGAAAAGGGCGGCATTGGCGAGGAGCTGCCCACGGTGACGCTGGAACCCTCGGAACTGGCCGATGGTGTGGGAATCGTGCAACTTTTTGTCCGCGCCGGACTGGCTGCCAGCGGCAAGGATGCCAAGCGGCTGATCCAGGAGGGCGGCGCAAAGGTGAACGACGAGATCGTCACCGACACCGCTCTGCGATATGGAGCGGGGCATTTTGCCGAGCCGTTGAAGCTGACGGCGGGCAAGAAACGCCACGCGCTGGTGGTGTTGGCGTGATCCGGCTGGCGGCCGTTTTGGCGCTGACTGGCACGGCGGCGGGGGCCTGCCCGATGTCGCTGGGGATCTACACCGAGCCGTCCAGCGGGTTCGAACTGCGGTTCCGGGTGCCCGCTCCCTGGGAACAGGTGGGCATGATCGACCACGCGCTGGAGCTGGGCCTGCCGGATGGGCGGGTGCTGTGGGGCGAAATCTCTCAGAACATGGGCGTCAGCCGGACCGAGGGTCGGCTTTACGCGGGCTGCCCGAAGCATTCGCAGGACGGGCCGGTGCCCGAGGATGTGCTGGCGGGCTGTCTGGCCTGGGAGGGCGTGGTCTATGCGCTGGACGGCGGCAAGATCGCGCCGGTGCCCTTTGCCGATGAAGGCGCCCCGCCGTCGCTGGTGCTGGCGGATTTCGGGCGGCAGTTGCGCTATTCGGTGATGGAGGGGCCGGAAGTCGAGATCTGGGACCAGTTGGACCTGACCGGCTGCGCCGAATGAAAAGGGCCCCTTCCGGGGCCCTTGGCTTTACTGGATAGTGACCTTGGTCATCACGTCCGGGCTGGATGACACTTCGCCGTTCTGACCATCGCCGCGTTTGATCGCGTCAACCACGTCCATCCCGGAAATCACGTTGCCGACGATGGTGTACTGGCCGTCCAGAAATTCACCCGGGGCGAACATGATGAAGAACTGGCTGTTGGCGCTGTTCGGGTCAGCGGCGCGGGCCATGCCGACCACGCCACGCTGGAACGACAGCGAGGTCGAGAACTCGGCCGGAATGTCGGGCAGGCTCGATCCGCCCATGCCCGCCATCGACAGATCGCCACCCGCCTTGCCGTTCGACACGTCGCCGGTCTGCGCCATGAAGCCGTCGATCACGCGGTGGAAGACCACGTTGTCATAAGCGCCTTCGGTCGCCAGCGCGGTGATCTGCGCGACATGCTTGGGCGCGCTGTCGGCCAGAAGGTCGATGACGATAGTGCCGTTGGCCGCACCCGCGACCTCGATCACCAGGTTCGGGCCGGGGCCATCGACGGCGTCCTGCGCAAAGGTCGGAGTTGCGGCCAGTGCCAGAACGGCGGCCAGTTTGCGGATCATGCTTTGTCCTTTCAGACGTTGGATTTCG
>JAKQLM010000231.1 GCA_029567145.1 Pseudomonadota bacterium | reverse complement strand
GGCCGACGACGCCTTCGTGAAGGACATAGAAGTTCTGCAGGCCGACCGGTTGGCCGTGACGCGCCACGATGCCATAGGCAAACAGCGACGCGGGGGCGGCACCGGTGTTGGCGACCTGATCCTTGACGCTGAACATGTAGTTCTCGTCAATCGAGATCGTCCGGGTGAAGGTCAGGCCGGTGCTGTTGGTCCAGCTGAGGGTGACTGGGCTGTCGATCGACAGGGTATCGCCGCCCGCCAGCTTCCATTCAGTCCGTGCGCCGGGAACGTCATCGGCGGACATGCCCCCCGCGGGGCCCCAGCCGAACACGGCGTAATACGGATTGTCCTTGCCGACGGGCGACAGGAGCCGCACCAGCGGCGATTCCGGATCCAGCGTTTCGTGGTAATCCTTCAGCATCAGATCGTCGATCCGGCCACCCAGCAGCGAGATCGAGCCCTGCAGGCGGGGGGTTTCGATCGTCAGGCGCGGCGCATCCGGCAAGGGTTCTGCGGTTGCCGTGGTGACGGCAGGTGCGCTGGCCGCCGGGGCGGTTTCCGCGGTCGAAGCTGCGGTTGGCGCCTGCTCCACCGGCGCCTCTGCCGGGGGGAAGAACCAGAACCAGCCGAGGAGCACGAGAAAGCTCAGGGCGGTTGCGAGGATGAGATTCTTGTTCTGATCGTCCATCTGGACAACACCGTTCCTGTTCAGGGTCAGCGGTGCTTCAACAGAAGGGGGGGCTAAAGGTCAAGCGGATTCCCTTTTTCGGCGGGTTTGCCGGCAAGGATTGCCTTGTGCGCGGCGGGTCAAAGGTAGCGGAGCCGGCGAAACCCGTCTGGTGATGACGATCCCGCCGGATCAGCGCGCCCGGTGGCCGATGCGCGGGGCTTCGGCCTGACGGCCCTGATGGCGGGCAATCCAGGCCAGCGTATCGTCCAGCGGCATGGGACGGGCGATTCCGAAGCCCTGCACATGTTGGCACCCCAGTTGCGCCAGAATGGCATGCACCGCCTGGGTTTCGACGCCCTCTGCCAGGGTTTCGATCCCGAGCTGCTCTGCCATCGACAGGATCGCGGCCAGCATGCGCTGCTGATCCTGATCCTCGTCGATCCGGGCGACGAAGCTGCGGTCGA
>JAKQLM010000230.1 GCA_029567145.1 Pseudomonadota bacterium | reverse complement strand
CCTGCGCGCGGTCCTGAAGGTCGCGGGGTCCGACGACTTCGTGATGAAGATGCGCAACACGCTGGGGCAGACCAAGCTGACCCCCGGCCAGAAGATCAAGGTGGGCTGGCATCCCCAGGATGCCCGCGCGCTGGACCCTTGATAGGCGGCCGGGACAGCCGGCCAACCAATAACCAGATCTGAAAACAGGGAGCACTACATGAAGAAAACCCTCATCCTGACGACCGCACTGGTCAGCTTCGGCTTTGCCGCCAATGCCGACATCACGGTCATGTCCTGGGGCGGCGCTTACGGCGAAGCCCAGACCGAAGCCTTCGTGAAGCCGTTCATCGCCGCCACCGGCAAGAACACCATCATGGTGGACAGCGACAACCCGGCCCCGGCGATCAAGGCGATGGTCGAAGCCGGCAACGTCACGGTTGACGTGGCCTCGGTCGAATATGCCGACGGCATCCGTCTGTGCGACGAAGGCGTGCTGGAGCCGATCGACATCGCCACGTTGCCCGCAGGCGCTGATGGCACCCCGGCTGCCGACGACTTCCTGCCCGGCGCGGTCACCGATTGCGCGGTGTCGACCGACATCTGGTCGAACGTCTTTGCCTATGACACCACCAAGTTCCCCGAAGGCCCGACCAAGGTCGCCGACTTCTTCGACCTGGAAAAGTTCCCCGGCAAGCGCGGCCTGAAGAAGGGTGCCAAGGCGGTTCTGGAACTGGCGTTGCTGGGCGACGGCGTTCCGGCCGGCGAGGTCTACGCGACCCTGTCCACCCCGGAAGGCGTGGATCGCGCCTTCGCCAAGCTTGACACCATCAAGTCGGAAGTCGTCTGGTGGGAAGCCGGCAGCCAGGCCCCGCAGCTTCTGGCGGACGGCGAGGTCGTGATGACCACCGCCTACAACGGCCGGATCTTCGCTGCCGCGATGAACGAAGCCAAACCCTTCCAGATCGTCTGGGACGGCCAGATCTACGAAAACGAGATGTTCGTCGTGCCGAAGGGCGCCCCGAACATGGCCGACGCGATGGAATTCATCGCTTTCGCCACCTCGACCGAAGGCCTGCGCAAGTCGGCTGAACAGATCTCGTATGGTCCGGCGCGCAAGTCGTCGATGGCCACCGAGATCGTCTTCAAGGACGGCAAGACCGTCATGGCCCCCCACCTGCCGACCGCGCCGGAAAACATGGGCAACGCGCTGGAAACCTCGGCGGAATTCTGGGTCGACCACGACGCGGAACTGAACGAGCGCTTCCAGGCCTGGCTGTCGCAGTAATCCGGCCCGCTTGACCGGACCGATCATCAAGACCTGGCCGGGCGCGATCATGGCGCCCGGCCGCAATCGCAGGGACAGGCATGGCCGAGTCAGCATCAGACCTTCTTACCACCGCCGATGGACGCCCGCTGAAGGCCGCGCTGGCCGCAGCCCAGGCCCGCGCCCGGCGTCGTGCCTTTCTTCTGGTGCTGCCGCTGCTTGCCTTTGTGCTTCTGACTTTCCTGATCCCGATCGGCTACATGCTGAAACGGTCGGTCGAGCATGACGGTTTTTCCTCGTCGGCCCCGACCCTGGTGGCCTGGTTTGACCAGAACAAGGGCTTTGACCCCGCCAATCCGCCGGAAGAGGCGTTCGCCGCCCTGGTGCAGGACCTGGCCCGGATGCAGGTCGAAAAGACCACCGGCATGGCAGGCACGAGGATCAACTATTCCGTCCCCGGCACGATCAGCCTGTTCAAGAAGGGCGCGCGCGAGGCCGAGGGCCTGACCCCGCCCTTCAAAGAGGCGCTTCTGGCCGTCGATCCCGACTGGGGCCTGCCAAACCTTTGGCGCGGCATGGAATCGGCCAGCCACGTCTACACGTCCGAATTCTATCTGGTGGCCGCCGACCGCAAGCTGACCGCCGAGGGCTGGCAGCGCGGCGATGACGGGCAGAGGATCTATCTTTACCTGTTCTTCAAGACGTTCTTCGTGTCGGCGGTGATCACGCTGGCCTGCCTGCTGCTGGCGTTCCCGGTCTCGCATCTGCTGGCGACCCTGCCGATGGCAAAGTCGTCGCTGCTGATGATCCTGGTCCTCTTGCCGTTCTGGACCTCGCTTCTGGTGCGGACGACGGCCTGGATCGCGCTGCTGCAGGAACAGGGGATCGTCAACGACATGCTGGTCGGCCTTGGGCTGATCGGCGACGATGGCCGGTTGTCGATGATGTACAACATGACCGGCACCATCGTCGCGATGACGCATGTGCTGCTGCCGTTCATGATCCTGCCGCTCTATTCCGTGATGCGGGTGATCCCGCCCAGCTATGCCCGCGCGGCCCGCAGCCTGGGGGCGACCAGCTGGACCACCTTCCGCCGGGTCTACCTGCCGCAGACCCTGCCGGGGATCGCGGCGGGCTCGCTTCTGGTCTTCATCCTGGCGGTTGGCTACTACATCACCCCCGCGCTGGTCGGCGGTGCGGATGGCCAGCTGATTTCCAACCTGATCAGCTTTCACATGACCAAGTCGAACTGGTCGCTGGCCGCTGCCATCGCCGGAATGCTGCTGGTGGCGATCCTGCTGCTGTACTGGCTTTATGACCGGCTGGTGGGCATCGACCGGCTGAAGCTGGGCTGAGGAGAATACAATGGCGCTTCCCATCTACGCCTCGCCGCTGGAACGGGTCTGGCACTACAGCTATCTGGTGATCTGCGGGCTGGTCTTCCTGTTCCTGATCGCCCCGATCCTGATCGTGATCCCGCTGTCGTTCAACGCCGAGCCCTATTTCAGCATCACCCCGAAGATGCTGGCCTTTGACCCCGAGGGCTGGTCGACGCGCTGGTATGACACGCTTCTGACGCTTGGCCACCCGACGCCCGAGACGGTGCGCGACAGCAGCTGGTGGTCCACCGTTTGGGAGCGGGCGACCTGGGTGCAGGCGGCCAAGAATTCGTTCTGGGTCGGGCTTTGGGCGACGATCCTGGCCACAACGCTGGGCACGATCGCCGCGCTTGGTCTGTCGCGCCCCGAAATGCCGTACCGTCGTCTGATCATGGCCCTGCTCATCAGCCCGATGATCGTTCCGATCATCATCATCGCGGTGGGGATGAGCTTCTTCTTCGCCAAGGCCTGCATCGCGCCGGATTCGGCGATGGGGGCAATTTTCGGCGTCTTCCTGTCAGACAAGGGCTGCCTTGCCAACTCGCACCTCGGGGTGATCGTCGCCCATGCCGTGCTTGGTATCCCGTTTGTGATCATCACCGTGACGGCGACGCTGTCCGGCTTCGACCAGTCGCTGATCCGCGCGGCGCATTCGCTTGGGGCGAACCCGCGCACGACCTTCTTCAAGGTGATCATGCCACTGATCCTGCCGGGTATCATCTCGGGAGCCTTGTTTGCCTTTGTCACTTCGTTCGACGAGGTGGTGGCGGTGCTGTTCATTGCAGGGCCGGACCAGCAGACGATTCCACGCCAGATGTTCAACGGCATCCGCGAAGCGATCTCGCCTGCCATTCTGGCCGTGGCGACGATCCTGGTGGTGATCTCGGTCCTGCTCTTGACCACGGTCGAGCTTCTGCGTCGCCGGTCGGACCGGCTGCGCGGCGTGACGGGGCGCTAGGGGCGGCTCCTCGTGCGCCTTCGGCTTCTCGTCGCGAGGGTCAGCGAGGAGTGACGAAGTCATCGACGAGCGGTTTTTCCTCGGGTTAAGAAACCCCTAACGTCCGCGACCAAGGGATTGATTTCAAAGGAATCGCCGGGTTTGTCCACCGTGGACACATGTCAGGGCAGCAGGTGCA
>JAKQLM010000219.1 GCA_029567145.1 Pseudomonadota bacterium | reverse complement strand
CGGACGTGCGCTTCTCGAGCTAAACATCGAGATTCTCTGTGCAAACTCAAGCCAGGCCAAGGGTCGGGTCGAGCGCAAGCACCGCACCCTGCAAGATCGCCTGGTCAAGGAGATGCGGCTCGACAACGTGACGGGAATGGCAGCGGGCAATGACTGGCTGCCTGGCTAAATCCAACGGCATAACCAGCAGTTCGCCCGCACCCCTGCACGCCCCGACAACCTTCACCGCGCGGTGACCGAAAGCCCAGACCGCCTGAAGGACATCCTGTGCTGGCGCGATGAGCGTTATGTCGGCCAACAGCTGACGTTCTCCTATGAGCGCAAACGCATCATGCTGGAAGAGACGGAGGTCTCGCGCGGCCTCGTGGGCAAGTATGTCGACACCTACGCCTGGCCGGACGGGCGCTTTGACGTCCGCTGGAAGGGGTTTTCCCTGCCCTACCACGTCTTCGATCCCGACCAGCAGCGCGTGACCCATGCCGCGATCATCGAGAACAAGCGGCTGTCGGAAGCCTTGGCCTTCGCCAGGGAGATCCAGGACGCCCGACTTGCCGAGCCGGTCAAAGTCGGCAAGCAGCGAACCCGCTACACCCCTACCGCGCGCAAGCCACCCGGTCCCAAGGGCTGGGCCGAGAAACGCGCCGACCGCCGCGCGGCCGAAGCTTCAGCTCACGCGGCCGAGTGAGCCTGACCGCAGGACCGGTCAGGCCTGCGATATCGGGGGTCTCCGCCCTGCCCGGTCCTGCTCCGACAGCGCCATGCGACAGTTCTACTTTGCAGAGCAGACGACGCATAAACTTGGTGACAACAAAATGGACCTGGCAAATGCCGACCCGACGCCCCACTCCCCCAGACGAAAACGGCCCGGTCAACCGACCGGGCCGTTCCAGACATGTCAGCCGATCTTAGCCGACCAGTTCAAGGCCCGAGAAGAAGAACGCGATTTCGCGTGCGGCCGACGCTTCGCTGTCCGACCCGTGGACCGAGTTTTCGCCCTTGGACAGCGCGAACTCCTTGCGGATGGTGCCCGCAGCGGCGGCGGCCGGATCGGTCGCGCCCATCACCTCGCGGTTCTTCAGGATCGCGCCCTCGCCTTCCAGCACCTGCACCACGACCGGCTCCGAGGCCATGTAGGCCACCAGCTCGCCGTAAAAGCCGCGCTCGCGGTGTTCGCCGTAGAACTCGCCAGCCTGGGCAGAGGTCAGGTGGATGCGCTTCGACGCGACGACCCGCAGGCCCGCCTCTTCGAACTTGGCGACGATCTTGCCGGTCAGGTTGCGCTTGGTCGCATCGGGTTTGATGATCGACAGGGTACGTTCAGTGGCCATCGGACTCTCCATGAGTTTGGGGCCAAGACCGCCCCGGTTCGCTGGCGCGGCGCTTAGCATGCGATCATAGCGAAGGAAAGACAGGCTGCGACACTGTGGCATCTGCCTGGCTCACAGAAAGTTGAGTATTTCACTATGAATTTGCAGGAGAACCCCATGAACCGTCTCGTCCTCGCGCTTCCCGTGCTTGCCGCCGCCTTTCCGGCCCTTGCCGATCAGCCCGCGCCCTTTGCGCTGACCTATGAGATGTTCGAGCAGACCGTCGACCATGTCGATCTGGCCGTCTGCCCGGTGCCGTTAGCCGGACCGGGCCGGTTTTGTCGGCTCACCACCCATGCGGATGCGCTGAACGTGTTCGTCTTTTCCGAAGACGGCGATCAGCCGCTGATTGCCGTCGAGGCCTGGCCCGCCGATCTTCTGGTCGGACTGATGGATTGACGGCTTTCTGATCGAGGGGGTGATTGACAACCCGCGCGGCTGCGGCCATCCCCTCGCCCCATGCTCAAGATCGAAGATATCACCTATAACGTCGAAGGCCGCCCTTTGTTCGAGGGCGCAACCGCGACCATTCCCACCGGCCACAAGGTCGGTCTTGTCGGGCGCAACGGCGCGGGCAAGACCACGCTTTTCCGCCTGATCAAGGGCGAGCTGGCGTTGGAGGGTGGCACGATCACCCTGCCCCAGCGCGCCCGGATCGGCGGCGTGGCCCAAGAGGTGCCATCGTCGGACACCTCGCTGCTGGACACCGTCCTGCAAGCCGACACCGAACGCGCCGCCCTGATGGCCGAGGCGGAACACGCCCACGATCCGCACCGGATCGCCGAAATTCAGGCCCGGCTGTCCGATATTGATGCCTGGTCGGCCGAAGGTCGCGCGTCCAGCATCCTCAAGGGTCTGGGGTTCGACGCCGATCAGCAACTGATGCCCTGTTCCGCGTTTTCCGGCGGTTGGCGGATGCGGGTCGCGCTGGCGGGCGTCCTGTTCGCGCAGCCTGACTATCTGCTTCTGGACGAACCGACCAACTACCTTGATCTTGAAGGCGCGCTCTGGCTGGAAAGCTACCTGCAGAAGTATCCCCACACCGTCCTGATCATCAGCCACGACCGGGGCCTGCTGAACCGCGCCGTGCAGGGCATCCTGCATCTCGACAACCGCAAGCTGACCTACTGGCAAGGCGGCTATGACCAGTTCGCCCGCCAGATGGCCGAGCGCCGCGCCGTGTTGCAGGCCGAAGCAAAGAAGATCGACGCCCGCCGCGCGCATCTGCAAAGCTTTGTCGACCGGTTCAAGGCCAAGGCGTCCAAGGCCGTTCAGGCGCAGTCCCGCGTCAAGATGCTGGAAAAGCTGACCCCGATCACCGCCCCCGAGGATGCCAAGAAGGTGGTCTTCACCTTCCCCGCGCCCGAAGAACTGGCCCCGCCGATCATCAACCTTGATGGCGCTGCGGTGGGATATGGCGGCCCGCTGATCCTCAAACGCCTGAACTTGCGGATCGACCAGGATGACCGCATTGCGCTTTTGGGACGCAACGGCGAAGGAAAGTCCACACTTTCCAAGCTTTTGGCGGGCAAGCTTCAACCGGCAGAGGGCAAATTCTCGCGCTCGTCCAAGCTGCGGATCGGCTATTTCGCGCAGCATCAGGTGGACGAGCTGCACATCGACGAAACGCCCTTGCAGCACATCATGCGCCTGCGCCCGACCGAGGGGCAGCCGAAGCTGCGCGCCCGGCTGGCGGGCTTTGGCCTGATGGCTGATCAGGCCGATACCGTTGTCGGGCGGCTTTCGGGTGGGCAAAAGGCCCGGCTCAGCCTGCTTCTGGCCACCATCGACGCCCCGCATCTGCTGATCCTGGACGAACCGACCAACCACCTGGATATCGAATCCCGCGAAGCATTGGTTGACGCGCTGACCGAATATCCGGGTGCGGTGATCCTGGTCAGCCACGACATGCATCTTCTGGGCCTTGTCGCCGACCGGCTGTGGCTGGTCAAAGGCGGCGCGGTGACCCCCTATACCGAGGATCTGGAGGCCTATCGTCGTCAGCTTCTGGCGGGCGAAGATGACGTGAAGACCGCGCCGAAACCCGTTGAAAAGAAACGCCAAGCCTCGCGGGATGAACTTCTGGTCCTGAAGGCCGAGGTCCGCAAGTGCGAGGACCGGCTGTCCAAGCTGAACGACATGCGGGACAAGCTGGCGAAAAAGCTGGCCGATCCAGAACTTTACGATGACGCCCGTAAAGGCGAACTTGCCACCTGGAACGCCAAGTACGCCGAAGTGATGCAAGCGCTGGACAAGGCCGAGGCGCTGTGGCTGTCGGCGCAGGAAAAGCTGGAAGACGCCGCCTGAGCCTGAGGAGACCGCCGATGCCGATGCCCTGGACCTATCGGCAAGCGACGCGCGAATGGCAGGACTTCCTGGCCGAGGCCAGCCAGGCGATGCATCTGACGTCGGACAATGCGACATTTACGGCGGTCGAGGGCGTCTTGCGCGCCTTCCGCCGCCGTCTGACGCCGCAGCATGCGATTGATTTCGCGCAAGTCCTGCCTTCGGTCTTGCGCGCCTTGTTCGTGGCTGACTGGACGCTGGCGCACACCCCGCCTCCGGCAGGGACGCGGGCCGACTGGAGGGATGACGCGATGTCCTTGCGGCCGAACCACAACCTGACCCCGCCGAACTGCATCGAGGCCACGGCCCTGGCCTTGCGCAAATCCGTCCTGCGCGGGGATATGGATCGGGTGCTGGCCACCCTGCCCCCGTTTGCAGCCGATTTCTGGTCGACCCCCGGCATCGATCCGGCAACCTTGGGGCCGCACATCGTCTGACAGGCTCTGCCTCTGGTCCGGGGTCCGGGTCCGCGCGTCGGTTCGAAGGTTCTGCTTTCCAAACGCCGGGGATGCGGTCTACGCTTCCTCAACCGTGGAGAGAGAATGCCCGAGACCGCCTTCCTGATCACCGCCTTTGCCACCCTTTTCGTGGTGATCGACCCGCCGGGCCTGGTGCCGATGTTCATCGCGCTGACCCGGGGCATGGGGCCGGACAAGCGTCGGGCGATGGCGCGGCGGGCCTGCATCATTGCCACCGCGCTGCTTCTGCTGTTCGGCCTGGCCGGAGAGTCGATCCTGGGCTTCATCGGCATCTCGATGCCTGCTTTTCGCATCGCGGGCGGGATTTTGCTGTTTCTCACCGCGCTTGACATGTTGTTCGAACGCCGCACCCAGCGGCGCGAGGGGCAGCAGGCGGAACCGGACCACGACCCCTCGGTCTTTCCGCTGGCGACGCCGCTGATCGCCGGACCCGGGGCAATCGCAACGATGATCCTGTTGGTCGGTCAGGCAGGACCAAGCTGGGGCGGGACCTTTGCCGTGCTGGGGCTTCTGGCGGTGATGATGGTGGTCACCTATGCGTTCCTTCTGGCCTCGCCGCCGCTGGAGCGGATGTTGGGCCGGACCGGGGTCATCGTGATCACCCGGCTGCTGGGAATGCTGCTTGCGGCCCTGTCGGTGCAGTTCGTGATCGACGGCGTCCGGGGGACCGGGTTGATCGGCTGATCTTCCCTTCCCCGCCCCCTGCCCCCATATTCGGTAAAACCGGAGGCATTCATGGACGGCGAAACCCTTGCCCGCGTGGGCTATCTTGCGATCATTCTGGTCGCGCTTGGCGGCTGGGTGCTGGTCGAGTTTCGTCAGCGGATGGGCCAGGCCTTGCGGATGGCGATGGCCTGGGGGCTGATCTTTGTCGGGATCATCGCGGGCTACGGGCTGTGGTCCGACATCCGGCAGGACATCCTGCCGATGCAGGAGCTTGCGGCGGATGGCTCGGTCGAGGTGCCCCGGGCAGAGGACGGGCATTACTACCTGACGCTCACGATCAACGGGACTGCGGTGCCTTTCATGGTGGACACCGGGGCGACCGGGATGGTGCTGGCGGGGGTGGACGCCGACCGGCTGGGGATCGACCCGGAAAGCCTGAGCTATCTGGGCGAGGCTTCGACGGCGAACGGGGTGGTGCGGACCGCGCGGGTGACGCTGCCCACGGTCGAACTGGGGCCGTACCGCAACCAGGACTTCCGGGCCTATGTGACCGAGGGGGCGCTGGATCAGTCGCTTTTGGGGATGGACTATCTGGGGCAGTTCCGGATGGAGTTTTCCGGCGGAAAGCTGATCCTGCGGCAGTAGATGTCCACAGTGGGCAGATCTGCAATTTCCTTCATTTACAAGGGTTTGCCGGATCGCGTTAAGGTGGTCTTAACCTTTCTGCCCGGCCCGGCCCGACCCCGTCCGTCAGCGGGCGGCGTTTTCGGCCTTCTTTTCCCAGCGGCCCGACTCTTCCGACCAGTACTGCGCCGCATGGCCTGCCCCGGTCACCGCCTTCCACTGGCCGCGCGCGGCGTGCAGGCGGTCGGGATCGTTGCCGTCGAACAGGACCCAGACCCGCTCCATCGCGGTGATCTCGGCGTCGCTGGCCGCCGCACCATCGACCAGGGCCAGCACTTTCGCGCCATTCACCGGCCCGCCCAGACCCAGCAACACCGGTTGCTCGGGGTCGTGCGGGCCGCCTTCCCGCCCGTGCGGCAGAAAGCTGTCATCGCCACCCACCAGCCACAGCGCCGCGTCCAGCCGGTCCAGCGCGGCGGGATCGGTGCCGCGCACCATGACCCGCCAGCCCTGCCCCAGCGCCCGAGGCGCGTTGACTGCCAGGGTATCCTGGGGGGCCGAGCGCAAGAGCTGATAGAACATGACCGTGCCCATTGCGCCCGCCACCGCTAGCGTTCGAACCGGTCGCGGATCAGGCGGTCCAGCGCCATGACGCCCCAGCCGGTCGCGCCCTTTGGCGCAAGCGTGCTGTCGGTCTTCAGCAACGCAGTCCCCGCAATGTCCAGATGGCACCACGGCACGTCGGGCTTGACGAAGCGCGCCAGGAACTGCGCCGCCGTGATCGAGCCGCCGTCGCGACCGCACGAGTTGACCATGTCGGCCACGCGGGATTTCAGCTTGGCGTCATAAGCCTCGCCCATCGGCATCCGCCAGGCCCCCTCACCCTCGACCTTGGCGGCGGCAAGGAAGGCGTTGCACAGGTCGTCGTTGTTCGAGAAAACCCCGGTGTTTTCATGCCCCAGCGCCACGATGATCGCGCCAGTCAGGGTGGCCAGGTTGATCATCCCCACGGGCTTGAAGCGGTCCTGCGCGTACCAAAGCACGTCGGCCAGGACCAGACGACCCTCGGCGTCGGTGTTGATCACCTCGATCGTGTCGCCCTTCATGCTGCGCACCACGTCGCCGGGACGCTGCGCCTTGCCGTCGGGCATGTTTTCCACCAACCCGACCAGCCCCACGACATTGGCCTTGGCCTTGCGCAGCGCCAGCGTGCGCATGACGCCTGCGACAACGCCTGCGCCGCCCATGTCCATCGTCATCTCTTCCATGCCGCCGGCCGGCTTGATCGAGATGCCGCCGGTGTCAAAGACCACGCCCTTGCCGATCAGCGCGAAGGGGGCTTCGTCGCCGCCGCCCATCCACTGCATCACCACGACCTTTGACGGGCTTTCCGACCCCTGCCCCACGCCCAGAAGCGCGCCCATTCCCAGGCGGGCAAGCTCGGCTTCGTCCAGGATCTCGACCTGCAGGCCCAGGTCCTGCATTGCGGCCAGGCGGGCGGCGAAGTCATCGGTGGTCAGCACGTTGGCAGGTTCGTTCACAAGGTCACGGGTGAAGAACACGCCTTCGGCGACTGCGGCCATCGGCGCGGCGGCGCGGGCCACGGCCTCGGGGTTGGTCACGGCCAGGCTGACCGGGCCGGGCGTTTTCTTGTCGCCGGACTTGTGGGTGTCGAAGTCATAGGCCCGAAGCGCCAGGCCAAACGCCAGGTCCGCCGCGCGGGGGT
>JAKQLM010000214.1 GCA_029567145.1 Pseudomonadota bacterium | reverse complement strand
CATCCTTGAGGACGCAGAAGGGGTTGATCTCCAGCATGTCTATGTCTTTTTCGACGAAGAGCTGGTAGAGCTTCTTGTCGATCCCGACGCAGGATTTGACCTGCGCGCCGACGAGGCCGAGGGCAAAGGCGACGCGGCGGCCGTGGAAGTCCTGCAGGCCCGTGGCGGGGTCGACGGTAAAGGTGTGGATCTTTTCCGGGGTGTCGTGGGCGACGTCCTCGATGCTCATCCCGCCTTCGGTCGAGGCGACGATGGAGATGCGGGAGGTCTGGCGGTCGATCAGAAGGGCGAGGTAGAACTCACGGTCGATGTCGCTGCCGTCTTCGATGTAGATGCGGTTGACCTGCTTGCCTGAGGCGCCAGTCTGGATGGTCACAAGGGTGCGGCCCAGCATCTGGCGGGCGAATTCGGCGGCCTCACCGACCGAGCGGGCCAGGCGGACGCCGCCCTTTTCCCCGGCTTCGGGCTCCTTGAAATGGCCCTTGCCACGGCCCCCGGCGTGGATCTGGGACTTCACCACCCAGAGCGGGCCGTCAAGTTCCCCGGCGGCGGTCTTGGCGTCTTCGGCCTTGAGCACGACGCGGCCGTCACTGACCGGGATGCCGTAGCTGCGCAGAAGTGCCTTGGCCTGGTATTCGTGGATGTTCATGGCAACACGCCCCGTCCTTGTGAAGTTGGAGCGTCATCGCATGGTTCCCCCCGCTTTCCTACGGAGATTTCCGTCTGTTAGCGCCGGAACAGGTGGAAAAATGCATCTTGTGATCACACTTTTGCGGCGCGTGATCACAATTGGGAAAAGTGTGATCACATGGTAACTTTGTTGGTATGGCGGACCGAGTCGGCCAGCGGGACCAAATTCCCCAAGCCAGGAATCTGGCCCCGCGCCCGTCAGTTCAGGAAGATCGCGAACAGCATCGCATCGCCCGACACCAGCCGCTCAAAGTCGTTCCAGGCGGCCATGGACATCCTTGGACCCTTTTCCGCATAGGACAGCAGGCCTTCGCCCTGAATCCAGGTGACAAGGTCCACGGCGGGCGGGGTCTCGAACGCCTTTTTCAGGTTGATCCCGGCCTCGGCCCCAAAGCGCCAGTGCGGGATCAGGACCTCGCCTTTCAAAAGCGCCTCGGCATCGGCCAGCACGGCCTGCCAGCGCTTGCCGGTCTCGGGCGGCATGATGATGCCAAGGCCCGAGGTCTGCCGGTCGTTCGGGACCCATTCCATGTCATTGTCCGGCTCCAGTTCCACCAGCGACCAGAAGCGGCGGTTTTCGGTGATCATCGCGAGGAAGTGGTCGTAGGCATCAGCGGCCAGCGCCTTGTCGGGGGTCTTGGAGAGGGCAAAAAGCACCATCGCCACCCGGTCGACCTGGCGGCCGAACATCATGTCCATCGCGTTTTCCGGCGGGGTGTCGCCCCAAAGCGCATAGATCGCGGCCGAGCTTTCCATCACCCGCTGGATCGCCGGTTCTGGATCATAGGCCTGCGCGGTGGACACGAAGCCGGACAGGAAATGCGTGTAAGCCGACAGCCAGGCCGCATCGGCGGTGTCGAACTTGATCACCGGGGCCGCGACGGGGACCGAGATCATCCGCCCGCCGCCCAGGGTCAGCCCGGCAACGGTGCCAAGATCCTCGCCTTCGTCGCGGGTGCCGTTGGCGTTGATATCGAACCAGAGGTCCAGCAGGTTGATCTGCACGGCAAAGGGCTTGTCGCCAAGCTGTGCAAGGGCGGTGCGGGCGCCGTCCATGTCGGCGTCCAGGCCGGCCAGCAGCGCGGTGAAATCGGCCGGGGCAAACGGGCGGGCGGCGGGATTTTCCGGGATCGGCAGGCGCAGGATCGGCAGTTCGGACCAGTCCTGCCGGATGCCCGTCTGCCAGCGCAGCTGCAACGCGCCCTCGATCCCGCCAAGAAAGCGGAGACCGGCCAGCGCAAACAGCTCTTCGTTGGTGGGGGCGGACAGGGCGGCAAGCCGGGCCTCGGTCGGGGCAAGGCCGGTGCGGCCGATTTCCTGGGACAGCGTCTCGGCAGCCAGCGGAGAGGTGGCAAGGGCAAGGCACAAGGTCAGGGCGCGCATGGCAATCCTTCGCGGCGTGGGTCGCAGGGTAGGGCAAGACTGCGTCCATTTCCCCCCGGCGGCAAGTCCGGAACGCCAGCCGGGCGCTTTACGCGCCGGGATCGGCGACCTAAGCCTGACGCATGCGCCATGTCATCAGCCTGTCAACGATTCCGCCCCGGTTCGACACAATCGGTCAGACCTTGCGGTCGCTTCTGGCGCAAAGCCTCCGCGCCGAGGCGGTGGAGCTGTGCATTCCCGCAAGCTATCGGCGGTTTCCCGGCTGGGACGGCGCGTTGCCTGAGGTGCCCGAGGGGATCACGATCCGGCGGGTCGAACAGGACCTTGGGCCAGCGACCAAGGTGCTGCCGTCGGCGCGGGCCTGGCGGGGCACGGGGGTGGAGCTGTTGTATGTCGATGACGACCACGTCTTTGCACCGACATGGGTTGCGCGGTCGCTGGCTCTGCGCAGGGCGCATCCCGGTGCGGCAGTCTGTGCCGCCGGCTACCGGCTGGAGGCTTACGGTGGTCAGCCCAATCCTGACCTTGCGGCCCCGCAAGCCCGCCCGGCAAAGCCCTTTCCGCTGCAGTTCGGCTATCAGGTCCGGCGTCT
>JAKQLM010000172.1 GCA_029567145.1 Pseudomonadota bacterium | reverse complement strand
GTCCGGGTTGAACGGCTTTTCCAGAAAGTCGAACGCCCCGACCCGCATCGCCTCGACCGCCATCGGCACGTCGCCGTGGCCGGTGATCATGATCACCGGCAGACCGGAATCCTGCCCCATCAGCCGCTTCAGGAACGCCATCCCGTCCATGCCAGGCATCTTGATGTCGCTGACCACGACACCCTGGAAATCCGGGCCGATCACCTTCAACGCCTCTTCGGCCGAGGCATAGGTTTCCGTGTCGAACCCCGACAGAGCCAGCCACTGACTGATCGACTGCCGCATGTCTGCCTCGTCATCGACGATTGCCACTTTCATTGCGCGGGCCATTTGGACCTCTTCATTCTGCTGCTTCCTGTTTGTTGCCATGGCCCGGACCAAGGATCGGCAACTGCATTTCGAAAACTGCGCCCCCCCCTTCGCCGTTCCGTGCCGTCAGGCGTCCGCCCAGATCGGTCACGATCCCGGACGAGATCGCAAGGCCAAGCCCCACGCCTTCGCCGGGCCGTTTCGTGGTGTAGAAAGGTTCGAACAGGTTATCGAGATCGGTGATCCCGTGCCCGTTGTCACGCACGGTCAGCGTCGCGGTTTCGCCCGCCGACAGCAGGATGTCGATCTGCGGACCCTTGACGTCCTTGGTCGCGTCCAGCGCGTTGCGCAACAGGTTGATGATCACCTGTTCCAGCCGGATCCGGTCGGCCATCACCAGCACCGGCTGGCGCGGGATGCCCCGGCTGATCTTGACGACACGGGCCTTCAACTGCGGCTCCATCATCGCCAGCGCGGAGGAGACGCAGGCGCGAAGATCAACCTCTTCAAAAGCTTCGCCGCCTTTCCTCGCGTAGGACTTCAACTGCCGCGTGATCGCGCCCATCCGTTCGATCAGATCGTCGATCCGCTGGAAACTGGACAGCGCCTCATCCGGGCGCTTGCGCTGCAGCAGCAGCCGCGCGCCGGCAAGGTAGGTCTTCATCGCGGCAAGGGGTTGGTTCAATTCATGGCTGACGGCGGCTGACATTTCACCCAAGGCCGCCAGCTTCGACGACTGCGCCAGCGTCAGTTCCGCGACCTCCAGGTCCTTCTGCACCTTCTCGCGTTCCGCGATTTCGCGTTGCAGGCGGGCGTTCAGCATCCGCAGTTCCGCGCTTTCGCGCTGGAACGACAAGGACCGCGACCAGGCCCGCCGCGACAGAAGATAGAAGGTGAAGGCCATGAGGATCGCGAACCCCATGATCTCTAGCGCAAGGATGCCGTTCACCTGTTCGCGGACCGATCCATAGGCGGTAAAGGTCGCCATCTTCCAGCCCCGGAACGGAACGCGGGCTTCGGTCTTCATCACCGCTTCGCCCCGGACATAGGCGTCCGGCGGGTCCTGCGCCCAGTCGGTCGTAGCCTGCAAGGCGCGCGCAATGGCGGACGGAGGATCGCGCAAGGCCAGCGCATCCTCCATCGTCTGGCCGCGCCAGCGTGGCTCGGTCGACAGGACCACGGTGCCTTCGCTGTCGGTGACCAGGACCGCGTCCTGCAACCCCGACCAGGCGCGTTCGTATTTCATCAGGTCAACCGACACGACGATGACGCCGACCACCTTGCCTTCGGCCATCACCGCGCGCGAATACAGGAAATCAAAGCCCCCGGTATCGCGCCGCACGGCGGTGAACACGGTTTCCTTGGCGCGCTGCGCTTCGACGAAATAGGTCTCGTTCCGGGTGTTGGTGCCCAGCACATGCCGGTTGGTCGCCCCCACCACCCGCCCGTCCTGGTCGACCAGCCGGATCGAGGCGACCGCGATCTGTCCCTGCAAGGCGATCAGCTTGGCCGAGGTCGAGGAAAAGTTGCCCTCGGCCAGCGCGCGCACCAGATCCGGGTCGCGGGCCAGCAGCAGCGGCACCACGGACGTCCGCTGCAACTCGGCCATCAGGTTGCCGGTGTACAGCGCCAGCCGCACTTCGGCCCGGCTGCGGGTGTCGGCGGTGTAGCGGTCGGTCAACAGGCGATTCGACACCAGCACAATGGCCACCGCCAGCAGGATCAGCAGGGCAACGGCCAGCTTGGCACGCCAGGGCAGGCCCGGTGCCGAGGTGGTCAGGGATGTCGAATTGGTCGCCATGTCAGGACAGTAGGCCCCGGGCGGGTCTGTCTCAAGCGACTGGCGGTCAGGCCAGCGCCATCCCGCCCATCAGCGCGGCGAACAGCGGGCGGCCGTCTTCGGACCCCAGCGCGGCCTCGGTCGCGCGTTCGGGATGCGGCATCATCCCCAGCACGCGGCGGTTTTCCGACAGCACGCCCGCGATGTCGGCCATGCTGCCGTTGGGGTTCGCGCAGTAGGTAAAGGCGATGCGGTCATCGCCCTGCAACCGTGCCAGTCCGTTGGCGTCGATGGTGTAGTTGCCGTCGTGGTGGGCAACGGGCACGCGGACCTTCTGGCCCAGGACATAGCCCGAGGTATAGGCACTGTCCGTCGTGCCGACCCGCAGCGTCAGCGTGCGGCAGACGAATTTCAGCGTGGCATTGCGCATCAGCGCGCCGGGCAGAAGGCCCATTTCGGTCAGGACCTGAAAGCCGTTGCAGACCCCCAGGACAAAGCCCCCCCGGTCGGCATGGCTGCGGACGGCGGCGCTGATCGGCGATTGCGCCGCAATGGCCCCGCAGCGCAGGTAATCGCCGAACGAAAAGCCGCCGGGCACGCCCACGACATCCACGCCCTTGGGCAATTCGGTGTCCTTGTGCCAGACGCGGGTGACGTCGAACCCGGCTTGCTGGAAGGCGACGGCAAGATCGCGGTCGCAGTTCGATCCGGGGAAGGTGACGACGGCGGCTTTCATGGGCGATTCCCCTCATGGCGGTTGCGGGCGTGATAGCGGACCCCGCGCAAAAGGGCCAGTCCTTGCGCCCGGTTGTGAACCCGCTAGGGTCGCCGCATGCTGACAGATCCCGCCCTGACCGACCTGCGCGCGCGTTTCGGCGACCGGATGTCCGCGTCGCCCGCGAGTCTTGCCGAACATGCGCAAAGCGAAAGCCTGGTGACGGCGGGCCTGCCCGATGCCGTGGTCTTTCCCCACCAGGCCGACGAGGTGGCGGCCCTGGCGCGCTGGTCCACCACTCACCGGGTGCCGCTGATCGGCTGGGGGGCCGGAACCTCGCTGGAGGGGCACGCGCTGGCGGTCTCTGGTGGCGTGGTCGTCGATTTCCGCGACATGGCCGCCGTGCTGGAGGTCTGGGCCGAAGATCGGCTGGTCCGCGTCCAGCCGGGGATCACGCGAGAGGCGCTGAACCACGCGCTGCGCACCACCGGCCTGATGTTCCCGGTCGATCCCGGCGCAAATGCCAGCCTGGGCGGAATGGCCGCCACCCGCGCCTCGGGCACGACCGCCGTGCGCTATGGCACGATGCGCGACAATGTCCGGGGGCTGGAGGTGGTGCTGGCCGATGGCCGGGTGATCCGCACCGGGACCGGAGCGCCGAAATCGGCGGCGGGCTATGACCTGACCGCGCTTCTTGTCGGGTCCGAGGGCACCTTGGGTCTGATCACCGACCTGACCCTGCGCCTGCATGGCCAGCCCGAGGCGGTGATGACGGCGGTTGCCGCCTTTCCTTCGGTCCGGGCGGCGGTCGATTGCGTGATCGCGACGATGCAGATGGGGTTGCAGCCCGCCCGGATCGAGTTTCTGGACGAAGACACGGTCGCCGCCTGCAATGCCTATTCGCGCCTGACTTTGCCGCCTGCCCCGCAGCTGCTGGTCGAATTTCACGGCCATTCCGCTGGCCTGGCGGAAGACGTGGCCCGCTTTCGGGACCTGGCAGCCGAGTTCGGGGCGGATGGGCTTGATTGGGCCGACAAACCCGAGGATCGCACCCGGCTGTGGGCGGCGCGGCATGCGGCCTACCGAGCGATCCTGGCCTCACGTCCCGGGGCGAAGGCGGTGGTGACGGATGTCTGCGTGCCGATTTCGGCTTTGGCAGCGGCGGTCGAGGAGACGCGGGCGGATATCGCCGCCTCAGGCCTGTCCGGCCCGATCTTGGGCCATGTCGGCGACGGCAATTTTCATGCGATCCTGCTGGTCGATCCGACCGATGCGGGGGACATCTCGACGGCCAAGGCCCTGGCGCACAGGATGGCGGAAAGGTCGCTGCGGCTGGGCGGCACGATCACCGGCGAACATGGCATAGGCCTTGGCAAGCGCGGGATGATGGCGGCCGAACATGGCGCGGCCTGGGCGGTCATGGGCGCGCTGAAACGCGCCCTTGACCCGTTGAAACTGATGAACCCGGGAAAACTCGTCCCGGATCAGCCCTGATCAAAGATCAAAGCTGGACCGGCGGAACAGGCCGTTTTCAACCTCGCGCTGGCGGCGTTCAAGGTCGATCCGCGACACGGAGGCATTCAGGTAATCCCGCTCCAGTTCCCCCAGCGTCGGGAAAACGCGGTGGGAAATCAGGGATTTGAACATGGTCAGCATGGCTTTGGTCCTTTCGTCTTGCCCAGTACATAGGACGCTGCAGCGCAGCATTACAGGCCTGATGTCGAAGGCCCGCCATGCATTCAGCGCATGTCTTGTGCAAAAGACGCCCTATCTTCAGGCGGACTGCCCAGCGACGCGCCAGAACCCCGGGGGTGGCGCGGTCACAGAGGGGCCTGTGCCGTCAGGCGGCGCGCGCGGCCTCTTCGCGGATCCGCTGGACCATGGCGCGCAGCCCGTTCGACCGCTGGCCTGACAGATGCTCGTTCAACCCCAGCCGACCCAGTTCGGCGGTGGCGTCGATGGCCGCGACCTCGGCCACCGGCACGCCAGCGTAAAGCGCGTGCAGGACGGCGATCAGCCCGCGCACGATCATCGCATCGCTGTCGCCCTGGAAATCGAAGCGCCCGGCGTCGATCTGCGGGCGCAGCCATACCTGACTTGCGCAGCCCTGCACCTTGAGCGCGGGCACCTTGAAGCTGTCGTCCAGCGCGGGAAACGCCTTGCCAAGCTCGATCACATGGCGATAGCGGTCTTCCCAATCGTCAAGGAATTCGAAGGTTTCGGCAAGGTCTTCGAAAGCGGCGGTGGCCATGGCATGCTCCGGGTCTGCCGGGGTGAGGTAAGTCCGGCACGCGCAAAGGTCCAGCCCAAGATGCGCTTTTCAAACGCGGTGCCATCGGCTACCCAAGGGACAGTCGTTCAGGAAAGCCCCCATGCCCGTTGCCCGTTCCCTGCTGATGGTCACCCTCTGCGTCGCATTGTCCGGTTGCGGCGGGTTGCGGCAAAGCAAGCTGAACCCGTTCAACTGGTTTGGCCGGTCCGAACCGCGTGAAACCATCGTGTTGCCGGGCGAAGCGACAGACCCGCGCCCGCTGGTCGCGGCGGTGCTAAGCCTGTCGGTCGAACCGATGCCCGGCGGGGCGATCGTGCGGGCGCGTGGCGAGACGCCCACGCAAGGCTGGTGGCAGGCGGAACTGGTGCCGCTGGAGATCGACGAGAACGGGGTGCTGGTCTATGAATTCCGGCTTCTGCCGCCGACAAAGACGGCGGACGTGAACACGCCGCAATCGCGGCAGGTGGATGTGGCGATCTTCGTGTCGGACTACAAGCTGGAAGCGATCCGCGAAATCGTGGTGCAGGGCGCGGGCAACGCAAGGTCCGCACGCCGCTAAGGCCGGGCATCGATTTTCTTCGAAAATCGTCCCGGAATTCTTCTGCAGAATTCCGGCCTGACCGGGACTAAAGCCGGACCACCCTGACTTCGCTGCCCTTGGCCGACAGCGCGATCTCGCCCTTGCACAGCCGCACCGCGTCATCGCCGAACGCCTCATGCCGCCAACCGCTCAGGGCCGGAACGCTGCGGTCGCCCGCCGCGATCAGGTCCAGATCGGCGGACGATGCAATCAGACGCGGGGCCACGCCCAGGGATTCCGATTTCGCCTTGAGCAGGACGCGCAACAGGTCGGCCAGCGCCGGGTTGACCTGCATCTGGTCGCGCGCGACATCGATCTTCGGCATGTCCTCTGGCCGCATCTCCAGACCTTCCTTGATCGCGACCAGGATGCCGTCGGCGATTTCGGGCTTGCGACCTTCGCGCAGCAAAAGGCGCGACCGGCCCAGTTCTTCGACCGAGGTCGGCCGGGTCGAGGCCAGTTCCAGCAGCGCATCGTCCTTCATCACCCGGCTGCGCGGGACATTCTGGGCCTGCGCATAGGTTTCGCGGAACCGGGCCAGCGCCTTGACCATGGCCAGGAACCGACCGGACGAGGTGCGGGTCTTGATCCGCTGCCAGGCCTCGTCGGGGTTGACGGTGTAGGTCGCGGGATCGGTCAGGATCCCCAGTTCCTCGGCCACCCAGTCGGCGCGGCCGTTCTTGGCCAGTTGCGCCGACAGCCATTCATAGATCACCCGCAGATGGGTCACATCGGCCAGGGCATAGTCCTGCTGCGCCTCGGACAGCGGGCGGCGCGACCAGTCGGTAAAGCGGCTGGTCTTGTCCAGATTCGCCTTGGCGATCTTCTTGACCAGGGTTTCATAGCCAACCTGTTCGCCAAAGCCGCAGACCATTGCGGCGACCTGGGTGTCGAACAGGGGTTTCGGGAACACGCCGCCTTCGACAAAGAAGATCTCCAGATCCTGACGGGCGGCGTGGAACACCTTGACCGTCGCCTCGTGGCGAAAGAGGTCATAAAGCGGCTCCATCGACATGTCCGCGCCCGCGATAGGGTCGATCAGCACCGCCTCGCCATCAGCGCCGGGCAAAGCCATCTGGATCAGGCACAGCTTGGACCAGTAGGTCCGTTCGCGCAGGAATTCGGTATCGAGCGTTACAAAGGGCTGGGCCTTGGCCGCCTCGCAGATCTGGGCGAGGTCTTCGGTCGTGGTGATCGTGCGCATGGCCGTCCTTTCGTCGCGGGGTCATCCCGCAGGCGTCAAACCGCTATAGGCAGCGGGCGGACAAAAGGAAAGGGGTGGGCTTTCCGCGCCGGTCAGGTCATCAGGGACGCCGGAACAGGGGTGGATGTGGAATGCGGCTGGTCTGGCTGACACTGGGATTTCTGTTTCTGGGCACGGGCCTGGTCGGTGCGGTGCTGCCGGTGGTGCCGACGACGCCCTTTCTATTGCTGGCGGCGGGGTGTTTCGCAAAGTCGTCACCCCGGCTGCATGGCTGGCTTCTGGGCCATCCGGTCTTTGGCCCGCCGATCCGCAACTGGGAGGAGAACGGCGCGATTTCGCGCCCCGCCAAGCGGCTGGCGGTGGGCAGCATGGCGGCGGTGCTGGTCGTGTCGCTGCTGGTCGGGCTGTCCTGGCCGGTCCTTCTGGCGCAAGGCGCGCTGATCGCGGTGGGCTGCGCCTTTGTGCTGTCGCGGCCGGACGGGCGATCAGGACAGTAGGACGGGCGTGCGGTCCCCGGCAGCGAACCGGCGAAGGACGGCGGGATAAAGCCTGTGCTCCATCCCAAGGACGCGGGCGGCAAGGCTGTCCTCGGTGTCGCCCGGCAGAACCGGCACGCGGGCCTGGCCCAGGATTGGCCCGGCATCCAGGTCGGCGGTCACCTCGTGGACAGTGCAGCCCGCCGCGGTGTCACCGGCCGCAAGCGCGCGGGCGTGGGTTTGCAATCCGGGGTATTTCGGCAAAAGCGATGGGTGGATGTTCAGCATCCGGCCCTGATAGCGCCGGATGAAGCCCGGCGTCAGAATCCGCATGAAGCCTGCAAGACACAGGATATCCGGCCGGGCCGCGTCGATCCGGTCGGCAAGGTCCGCTTCAAACGCCGCACGCGAGGCATAGGCCCGATGGTCCAGGGCAGCGGTGGGAATACCCAAGGCCTCAGCCTTGGCCAGACCACCCGCGCCCGGATCGTTCGATCCGACAAGCACCGGCCGCGCCGGGTGGTCGCCCGCCATGTCCCGCACCAGCGCCAGCATGTTCGAGCCACCCCCGGAGATCAGGATGGCGACCCGCTTCACAGCAGGCGACCCCTGTAGATGACCCCCTGCCCTTCGACGATGGTCCCAAGCCGGGTGACCGTCTCGCCCTCGGCCTGCAACAGCGCCTTCAGCGCGTCAGCCCGGTCCGTGGCGACAACAAGGATCATGCCGATGCCGCAGTTGAAGGTCTTGAGAAGCTCCGGTTCCGACATATTCGCCGTGGAGGCAAGCCAGCGGAACACCGGCGGCAAGGCCCAAGCGCCAAGGTCGATCTCGCAGGCCAGGCCTTCGGGCAGGACGCGCGGCGGGTTTTCGGTCAGGCCGCCGCCGGTGATATGGGCCAGGCCGTGGACCCCTCCCGCGCGGATCGCCGCAAGCGCCGGTTTGACATAAAGCCGCGTGGGCGTCAGCAGCGCCTGCCCCAACGTTCCCTCACTGAACGGCGAGGCCGCGTCCCAGCCAAGGCCCGAAAGCTCGACCACCTTGCGCACGAAGCTGTAGCCGTTGGAATGCACGCCGGTCGAGGCAAGGCCCAGGATGACATCGCCCGCCTGCACACCTGAAGGCAGGTCCGCCCCGCGCTCCATCGCGCCCACGGCGAACCCCGCCAGATCGAAGTCGCCCTTGTGATACATCCCCGGCATTTCCGCCGTCTCGCCGCCGATCAGGGCACAACCGCTGTCCGCGCAGCCCTGGGCGATGCCGGTGATGATCCGGGTGGCCTGGTCCAGTTCCAGCTTGCCGGTTGCGAAATAGTCCAGAAAGAACAAAGGCTCTGCGCCCTGGCAGACCAGATCGTTGACGCACATCGCCACCAGATCGACGCCGATCGTGTCCACATGGCCCGTGTCGATCGCGATGCGCAGCTTGGTGCCGACGCCGTCCGTCGCGGCCACCAGGATCGGGTCGGTGTAGCCCGCCGCCTTGAGGTCGAAAAGCGCCCCGAACCCGCCAAGCCCGCCCATCACGCCGCTTCGGCCGGTGGCCTTGGCGGCGGGCTTGATCCGGTCGACCAGCGCGTTCCCGGCGTCGATATCCACGCCCGCGTCCGCATAGGTCAGCCCGTTGTGTCCCGTCGCCATGTCGCGCCTCCTGCTTGTCGCGGCCCCCATACGCGTTTCCCCAGGACTTCGCAATAAAGGCCGGAAGCTTGACCGTCTGGCCGGTTCTGCTAGGCAGGCAGGGCTACGGGCCTGTAGCTCAATTGGTTAGAGCAGGGCGCTCATAACGCCTTGGTTGGGGGTTCGAGTCCCTCCGGGCCTACCAGCGACACTGAAGTTATTGAAGAAATCGTCAGGTGGGCACAGAGGTGGGCGCAGATTTGCGCCCACCCTATCTAATCGTCTATGTGGGGACTACCAAGCCGGGGTGTTGATGCCTGAACCCACGTTGTGGTCAGGGCATATGGGGAGAACGCGACGATATGATCGCGGAAGCTGCATCATGGTCTGGCCCACCCAAGCCAATCGGCTAAGGCCATGAAACTGTTGTAATTGGTAACACACAGCATCATGTCGCGCCCCGCGCTACCAAAGTGAATGTTTACAGTCCGTTGATCGGAAGGACGATCCGGAAGCAGGGTGACCCGCTCGGCGTTCGGCGTCAGGAATCAGCCGCCGAACGTAGAGCCGGACCCTTTGGCGTGGAGGCACGCGAATGCCACTTCCCTGGGTGAATCGTAGGATTGCCAGCACCCTATTCGATGATCTTCCCCAAATCGATCCGATCCATTGCGGCATCGACAAGCTTCCGACGGTCCACACTGCGGGTATAGATTTCCGACGTCTTGGGGTCGCTGTGGCCGTGCAGGGCCATGATTTCATATTGGGTGCAGCCTGCCTCTGCCAAGAAAGTGCCGACGGCCTTTCGGATGCCATGTGAAGACAGATCGTCCGGCAACCCCGCTTCCCGGCACCATGACCGGAACCGATTGCCGAACCCGTTCTTCGAGAACGGTTTGCCGTAGTCTGTGATCAGGAATGTATGCTCTCCTGTAGGCGTCGCCTTGATGGCAGAAGCCAGCGCATCCACCAAAGGCACCTCAAAGTGATGAAAGTGGATGCGGTGCAATGATGGAGGAAAGAGACTGGCTTGAAATCCTGCGGCTCATCCAGGCCGAACTTCGTGACATTGGGCTAACCTCCATCGCGGAGCTTTCTGGTTATGATGAAGAGACCTTTGAAGGCCGTCGCTCATACGGTGCCCGCAAGCTGGCGATCCTGATGCTGGAGGCTTTGGATCGCCATCTGGCCATCCATTCGTCCAAGACGGTCGAACGAGCCATGCAGATGATCCGGGAAAACGTGGAAACCAGAGGAATAGATGCGGCCATCCTGATCAACAATGGCGATGATATCGAAGTTGAAGAGCGCGAGCGTGAAGAAGTCCTGAGGGGTGATGAACGGATACCATCAGCCATTGAAGACCTCAGGACACTGATAGGGCAACTGCTGGAAGCCGACAGTTCGGGTGGCGAAGGCGGAGCGACATTCGAATGACGATGGACAAAGCAGCAGCAGAGAAGACGATCACCGGGTATTTTTCTAAGCACTCGGCCTGCATGAAGGCCACGTTGGCCAAATCGACCGGCGGCAAGATTTACGAACTGTTCTGTTTGGCAAAAACCCTCGAATGGCTTCG
>JAKQLM010000158.1 GCA_029567145.1 Pseudomonadota bacterium | reverse complement strand
GGACCTGCTGTCGGTGGCACAGGCGACGGATGACCAGTTCATCCAGTTGGCCGGGCGGATCAAGGGGCGGGGCGAAAGCGTCTCGGGCGAGTTGATCGTCACCTCGATCGCCGGGATCGCGGATCTTCTGACGCCGGTGATGATCAGCTTTCAGGACAAATGGCCCGAAGTGCGGGTGCGGCTTCTGACCGACATGCGGATATTCCGGCTGGATTATGGCGAGGCCCATGTCGCGATTCGGGCCGGGGTGGCGCAGGAAGAGCAGGACAATGTGGTGCAGCCGCTGGTGCGGATTCGCGCCGGGCTTTACGCCGCCCGCAGCTATGTAGACCGGTTCGGCCACCCCAAGTCCGAAGCCGAGTTCGAGGGACACCGCTTCGTTTCGGCGGATCTGGCCACGAACCGCGCGCCCTTTCACCGCTGGTTGCGCAGTGTGGTGCAGCCCGAGCAGATCAGCTATGCCGCGACCGAACCCGCTGCATTGGAGCAGGCCGTCATTGCCGGGGCGGGGATCGGCTTCATGCTGGCATTCCGGGCCGAGGGAAACCCCGATCTGATCGAAATCCTGCCGCCACGCGAAGACTGGGATTCCTTGCTGCGGCTGGTGACCCATGTCGACCTGCACCGCACGCGCAAGGTGCAGGCCTTTGTGGCGCATCTGAAAGAGGCCGCGAAAGACTGGAAGCTGTGCCGCTAGGCCCGGCGGGTCAGCGCAAAGATCCCTGACCCGACAACCAGGCCCGCCCCGATCCAGGTCGTCAGGTCGGGCAGTTCGCCAAACAGCGCCAGGGCAAGGATCATCGCAAAGATCAGGCGGGTATAGCGGAACGGGGTGACCGCCCCGACCTGACCGGTGCGCATGGCGAAGGTCAGGGCGTGATAGCCCAGCACGCCAAAGACCGCCCCGCCGGCAAGCAGGCCAAGGGTCGGTGCGTCAGGGAACTTTGCACCGCCGTTGATCGCCAGCAGGATCATCCCGGCAATCGCCAGCATCGTGAACCCAAGCGCGCCAAGTTGGCGGTTCGACAGGCCCTTGGGGGCCGCCCGGGTGGCAAGGTCGCGTCCGGCAAAGCCAAGAAGGCCGACGACAGCCAGCAGTGACAGGGTCGAGAAATCGGACCCCGGTTGCAGGATGACCATGACGCCAAGAAACCCGACGATCACCGCCGCCCAGCGTTGCCAGCCGACCCTTTCGCCGAACACAAGCGCTGCGCCCGCGACGACGACAAGCGGTGTCGCCTGCAGGATCGCCGAGGTGGTGGAAAGCGCGGTCAGGGTGATCGCAAGGCCATAGAAAAGACGGCCTGTAACTTCGAACACCGACCGGATCAGCATGGGGCGGGACAGGAAAGCGGCAGGCAACAGCGACTCACTCTTTCGCAGTGCCATGAGGGAAAAGGCAAGCATTCCCGCCAGACCGATGGTCAGCAGAACCTGGCCCAAGGGCAGATGCTTGGCTGCGGCCTTGACGAAAACATCCTCGACGGCAAAGCCCGCCATCGAGGCGGTCATGAAGACCGCGCCGCGGTGGTTTTCGGTCAAAGGCATGTGGGTCTCCTCAAGCCCTTCGGGCATTCGTCGGTGAGGCCCAGCGAAGAGAGCGCGAAAAGCTCGATGAGCGTCACCTTGCGCCCCAGGTGTCCGAGAGGCGATAGCCCAGTGGCCAGGGATCAGCGGGGTCAAGCATGTGCTGATGCGTGCCGGTGATCCAGGCTCTCCCTGCGATTTCGGGCAGGATCGCGGGCAGATCGCCAACTTTGGCCGTGCCGACGATCCGGCCTTCGAATTGCCCGCCGATCAGGGAATGGGCGCGCAAGACTTCGCCCGGCCCGATCTGGTTTCGCGCGGCCATCAGCGCAAGGCGCGCGGA
>JAKQLM010000151.1 GCA_029567145.1 Pseudomonadota bacterium | reverse complement strand
GGACGCGGCGGGGGCCATACGCGCCTGGACGATCAGCTGCATGGCATCGACGCCGACGTTTTTCAGCGCCCCCAGGCCGTAGACGATGGCATTGTCGCGGACGGTGAAGGTGGCGAGGGAGGCGTTGACGCAAGGGGCGATGGTCTTGAGGCCCAGCTTGTCCACCTCGCGCTTGTAGACGGCGAGTTTGTCGGTGAGGTGGATATCGCAGTTCATCACGGCGGCCATGAATTCGGCCGGGTAGTTCGCCTTGAGATAGGCGGTCTGATAGCTGACCACGGCATAGGCGGCGGCGTGGGATTTGTTGAAGCCGTAGTTGGCGAATTTTTCCAGAAGGTCAAAGACCTCACCGGCCTTGGCGGCGGGGATGTTGTGGGTCGCCTTGCAGCCTTCGATGAATTTGGGGCGTTCCTTGGCCATTTCCTCGGGGTTCTTCTTCCCCATGGCGCGGCGCAAAAGGTCAGCGCCGCCAAGCGAATAGCCCGCCATGACCTGCGCGATCTGCATCACCTGTTCCTGGTAGACGATGATCCCTTGGGTTTCGGCAAGGATGTGGTCGATGGTCGGGTGGATCGATTCCAGGTCCTTGAGGCCGTTCTTCACCTCGCAATAGGTCGGGATGTTTTCCATCGGGCCGGGGCGATACAGGGCCACCAGCGCCACGATATCCTCGATGCAGGTTGGCTTCATCCGCCGCAGAGCGTCCATCATGCCCGAGCTTTCCACCTGGAAGACGGCGACGGTCTTGGCGGCGGCGTAAAGGTCGTAGGACGGCTGGTCGTCCAGCGGGATCAGGTTGATGTCGAAACTGATGCCGCGCAGGGCCAGAAGGTCCATCGCGTTCTGGATCACGGTCAGGGTCTTCAGGCCCAGAAAGTCGAATTTGACCAGACCGGCGGCCTCGACCCATTTCATGTTGAACTGAGTCGCGGGCATGTCCGATCGCGGGTCGCGGTAAAGCGGGACCAACTGGTCAAGCGGACGGTCGCCGATCACGACACCGGCGGCGTGGGTGCTGGCGTTGCGGTAAAGGCCCTCGATCTTGGCGGCGTAGTCCAGAAGACGGCCGACGACTTCTTCCTTGGCGGCCTCCCTTAGGCGGGGTTCGTCGGCAAGGGCCTTGGTGATCGAAACCGGCTTGACGCCTTCGACCGGGATCATCTTCGACAGCTTGTCGACGTGGCCGTAAGAGAGTTGCAGCACCCGGCCCACGTCACGGACGGCGGCCTTGGAGAGAAGCGCGCCGAAGGTGATGATCTGGGCCACCTTGTCGCGGCCGTACTTGTGCTGGACGTAGGTGATGACTTCCTCACGCCGGTCCATGCAGAAGTCGATGTCGAAGTCGGGCATGCTGACCCGTTCAGGGTTCAGGAAGCGTTCGAAAAGGAGGGCGTAACGGAGGGGATCAAGGTCGGTGATCGTGAGCGCATAGGCGACCAGCGACCCCGCGCCCGAGCCACGGCCCGGACCGACGGGAATGTTGTGATCCTTGGCCCATTTGATGAAGTCGGCCACGATCAGGAAATAGCCGGGGAACCCCATCTTTTCGATGATCCCAAGTTCGAAATCCAGGCGGTCCTGGTATTCCTGAGGCGTGGCGGAATGGGGGATGACCTTGAGGCGGGCTTGCAGGCCTTCGTTGGCCTGACGGCGAAGTTCGTTCACCTCGTCATCGGCGAATTTCGGCAGGATCGGTTTGCGCTTGGCCACGGCATAGGTGCAGCGGCGGGCGATTTCGACGGTGTTCTCCAGCGCCTCGGGAAGGTCGGCAAAGAGCGCGCACATTTCGGCTTCGGATTTGAAATAGTGCTGCGGAGTCAGCCGGCGGCGGGGTTGGCTTTGGTCGACATATGCCCCTTCGGCGATGCAGATCAGGGCGTCGTGCGCTTCGTAAAGGTCGGATTTGGGGAAGTAGACGTCGTTGGTCGCGACCAGCGGCAGGTTCATCTCGTACGCAAGGTCGATGGCCCCACGTTCGGCAAGGGATTCGGGTTCGGACAGCGCGCCGCCGGGGCCGGGATGGCGCTGAAGTTCGACGTAAAGCCGGTTCGGGTAGATCGTCGCCAGCCGTTCCAGAAGCGCGCGGGCCTTGGTTCCCTGGCCTGCGGCATGGAAGCGGCCAAGCGGGCCTTCGGGGCCGCCGGTCAGGCAGATCAGGCCGTCGCTGTGCTGCTGGAGTTCGTCCAGCGTGACCTGCGGCAGGTTGGTCGAGCTGTTGATCGCCCCGTCGACGTAAAGATGCGTGTTGAGCCGCATCAGGTTCATGTAGCCAGCTTCCGTCTGGGCAAGAAGCACGATGGGCGCAGGCAGGCGCGGGCGTTCGCCGGGCTGGGCCGGGTCGTGGGCGATGGCGATCTGGCAGCCGACGATGGGCTGGACCCCTGCCCCGGCGGCGGTGACCGAAAACTCCAGCGCCGCGAACATGTTGTTGGTGTCGGTCACGGCGACGGCGGGCATCTGCGCCTTGACGCACAGATCGACCAGCCTTTTCACCGGCACCGCGCCTTCGAGAAGCGAGTGTTCGGTGTGGGTGCGAAGGTGGATGAATCGAGGATGTGCGCCGGGCATGGGTGTAGCGTTACCCGGCCCGGCGCGTCGTGTGAAGGGTCGTCAGGCCGTCGCGTGCGGGATCGGGCGCAGGGCGGCCAGGGCGGCAAGGACGATGATCGCGCCGATGCCGCCGAAGACGGCGAAATCGCTCCACGACGGTTTCACCACCATCAGGAAGACGATGGCGAACTGGACGGCGTAGTCGAGCATCGCCAGCCGCTGGGTGCGGCGGAGAAGCGGCAGGGCCGAGACCGCGCCCCAGGCGTCAGCGGTCTTCAGCGCCTTTTCGCACGAGGGCCCAAGGACCAGCGCGCCGAACCTGGCGGTGAAGATCACCCCGGCAAGGCCAAGGACGGTGAAGGGTTGCCAGCCCCAGCCTGCGACGAAGAGGAGGGTGACGCCGGACGCAAGGGTGAACACGCTGGCCGGGACGAAAAGGCGCGGGGCAAGGAGGACAGTGGCGCGGACGATGGCCAGTTGCGTCTCGGCCGTGGAACGGCTGGCGAGAAGGATGCCGGCGAGGATCACGGTAAAACCGCCGCCGACCCAAAGGGCGGCGGCGAGAACATGAGCGAATTTCAGGGTGGTTGCGAAGTCCATGGGAAAATTCCATTTGTATGTATGCCAATGGAATTCGGTATAGCCACGCCGGAGTTCCGGCGGGGAGTAGGGGATGCCTTACCTTAACGTCAGCCTCTGGAGTCACCCGGGGCGGGTCGATTCTTCGGCATATTCCGGTAAGTGCTTCGTCTTTTCCCGAATAATTAGTTCTTGCCTTGAATCGGCTTGGCCTTCTTGATGGAGTGATAACCAGAACAAGGGGCGCGTGGGTCGCTTTACGCCGCATCGGGCGACCACGCAGACTGCTCCAACCGGGGAGACCGCGGCGGACAGACGAATGAGCATAGCGTTTCTGTTGAACGGAACGCCGGTCCGCATCGAGGGGGAAGCCCCGACGCGGACCCTGTTGGACTGGCTGCGATTGCGCGGGCTGGTGGGCACTAAGGAAGGCTGCAACGAAGGGGACTGTGGGGCCTGCACCGTGATGGTGACGGATGCGGAAGGGTCGAAGGCGCTGAACGCGTGTATTCTCTTCTTGCCGCAGCTGCATGGAAAGGCTGTGCGGACGGTCGAGGGCGTGTCGGGTCCGAAGGGAGAGATGCATCCGGTGCAGGCGGCGATGGTTTCTTACCACGGTAGCCAGTGCGGGTTCTGCACGCCCGGGTTTGTGGTCAGCATGGCGGTGGCGCATCTGAACGGGGCCCGGGATCACGATGATGCGTTGGCGGGGAACCTGTGCCGGTGCACGGGGTATGCTCCGATTGTAAGGGCGGCGGAGGCGGCGGTGGGG
>JAKQLM010000123.1 GCA_029567145.1 Pseudomonadota bacterium | reverse complement strand
AAGGAGGAGGAGGACGCGCAAGCCTGCGCGGCGATCTCTGATCAGTTTTTCGGGGAAGTGCTGACAGCGCTGGGCCTCGACCCCGCCGCCCTGCCCGGCTGGTGGCAAGGCTGGCCGCCGCGGCTGCATGTGCAGCGCTGGCGCGACGAACTGGGGCTGACCGAGGCGGAGATCATCGCCACGGCAGAAGCCTCGCGTCAGAAGCATCCCGAACCGCCCGATGGGCCGAAGGCGTTGGACCGCGCCATGCAGCGGGTCGCCCAGCGCAAGGCCGAGGATGCGGGGCGGAAGCGGCGCAAACCGAAGCCAGCCCCAGCACCGGCGACAAAGCCGATCACTGACCTTCCCGCCTTCTATGCCAATCTGGTGAACGCGGACCGATACCTGCCGGTCAGCGCCATCAGCAACACGATGCGCGATGCCATGCTGGCCCGTGGCCTCGTGACACCGGAACGCTTGCGCGAGCGGGGGGTGCGGTGAATGGCATGGTGTCACGTCCCCGGCACGGATTGTCCCTCTGCGCAGGCGGCGGAGGCTTGGATCTGGGCCTCATGCTCGCCGAACCGGGATATCACGCCCGCGCCTTTGTCGAATGGGAAGACTGGCCACGCGCCGTCCTCATCGCCGCCCAGCTCGCGGGTTACTTCGCCCCGGCCCCAATCTGGGATGATCTCCGCAGTTTCGACGCCCACCCCTTCCGCGGCGCCTTCGACATCGTCCTTGCAGGATATCCCTGCCAGCCCTTCAGCGCGGCCGGAAAGCGTGGTGGTGCCAACGACCCCCGGCACCTCTGGCCCGACGTCGCCCGTGTCATCGCCGAATGCCGCCCAGAGTGGGTCTTCCTCGAAAACGTCGCCGGGCATGTCACCCTCGGCCTTGAAACCGTCCTGCGAGGGCTTTGGGGTATGGGCTACACGCCTGCGGCGGGCCTGTTCTCTGCGGCAGAAGTCGGAGCGCCGCACCAGCGGATGCGCATCTTCATCCTGGCCCACACCGATGAGCCTGCATCCCGGCACCGGTCGCTACAACCCGGCCGGGAACAGCGACTTTACCCGCAAGGCCGAGGCGCTGGCGCTGGGTATTGCGAAGGCCCTGCCGAACCACTGGCCGACCCCGGCCGCCCAGAACTGGAAGGGCAGTTCGGAAGCAAGCATCATCCGCATCGACGGCAAGTCCCGGATGGACCTGCTGCATTACCGGGCGGAGCAGGGCTTCACCCGCCCGGCCCAGCCGACCTTGCCGGATGGGCTGCGGTTCTCGCCGCACGCCCCGATCTCGCGCCCGCTCTGGGCTTCGATGATTGCCTCGC
>JAKQLM010000120.1 GCA_029567145.1 Pseudomonadota bacterium | reverse complement strand
GAGCTTTGGGACCAGATCGGCCACGCCGCCTGGGCCTGCGCCGACCCCGGCATCCAGTTCCACGACACCGTCAACGCCTGGCACACCTGCCCCGAAGACGGCGCGATCCGGGGGTCAAACCCCTGCTCGGAGTACATGTTCCTTGACGACACCGCCTGCAACCTGGCGTCGATGAACCTGCTGACCTTCTTCCATGACGGCAAGTTTGACGCCGAGGCCTACGTCCACGCCTCGCGCCTCTGGACTGTCACCCTGGAAATCAGCGTGATGATGGCGCAGTTCCCGTCGAAGGAAATCGCCCAGCTTTCCTACGACTTCCGCACATTGGGCCTTGGCTACGCCAACATCGGCGGCCTTTTGATGAACATGGGCCTTGGCTACGACTCCGACGAGGGCCGCGCGCTTTGCGGTGCCCTCACGGCGATCATGACCGGCGTCAGCTACGCCACCAGCGCCGAGATGGCCAAGGAACTCGGCCCCTTCGCGGGCTATGACCGGAACAAAAACCACATGCTCCGCGTCATCCGCAACCACCGCGCGGCCGCTCACGGCACGGCGTATGAGGGCCTGAACGTCCCCGCCGTCGCCCTGGACCACGCGAACTGCCCGGACCAATCCCTTGTCCAGCTTGCGAAATCCGCCTGGGACGAAGCCCTGCGCCTTGGCCAGGAACACGGCTTCCGCAACGCCCAGACCACCGTGATCGCCCCCACCGGCACCATCGGCCTGGTGATGGACTGCGACACGACGGGCATCGAGCCCGACTTCGCCCTGGTGAAATTCAAGAAACTCGCCGGCGGCGGCTACTTCAAGATCATCAACCAGTCGGTCCCGGCTGCCCTTGAAACCCTCGGCTACTCGACCAGCCAAGCCGCCGAGATCGTCGCCCACGCCGTCGGCCACGCCTCGCTTGGCCAGGCCCCCGGCATCAACCACACCGCCCTCATCGGCCACGGCTTCGGCCCGCGCGAGATCGAGAAGCTGGAAGCAGCGCTCCCCTCCGCCTTCGACATCAAGTTCGTCTTCAACCAGTGGACCCTTGGCACCGACTTCTGCAAAGGCACCCTCGGTATTCCCGAGGAGAAACTGGCCGACCCGACCTTCGACCTTCTGCGCCACCTCGGCTTCACCAAGGCCCAGATCGACGCCGCCAACGACCATGTCTGCGGCACGATGACCCTGGAGAACGCCCCGCACCTCAAGCCCGAACACTACAGTGTCTTCGATTGCGCCAACCCCTGCGGCAAGACCGGCAAGCGCTTCCTGTCGGTCAACAGCCACATCACCATGATGGCCGCCGCCCAGTCCTTCATCTCGGGCGCGATCTCCAAGACCATCAACATGCCGAACAACGCCACCATCGCGGAAACCCTTGCCGCGTATGAACTTTCCCACTCCCTCGGCATCAAGGCCAACGCGCTGTATCGTGACGGCTCCAAACTCAGCCAACCCCTCGCCTCCGCGCTGATCGAGGATGATGAGGACGCTGAGGACGTCCTGACCAACGGTTCGCTGATGGAAAAGGCCACCGTGATCGCCGAGAAGATCGTCGAAAAGGTGATCGTCAGGGAAATCATCAAGTCGCACCGCGAAAAACTCCCAGAACGTCGCAAGGGCTATACCCAGAAGGCCATCGTCGGCGGCCACAAGGTGTACTTGCGCACCGGCGAATACCAGGACGGCAGCTTGGGCGAGATCTTCATCGACATGCACAAGGAAGGTGCCGGCTTCCGCGCGATGATGAACAACTTCGCCATCGCGGTCAGCGTCGGCCTGCAATACGGCGTGCCGCTGGAGGAGTTTGTCGAGGCCTTCACCTTCACCCGCTTTGAACCGGCAGGCATGGTGCAGGGCAACGACAGCATCAAGAACGCGACGTCGATCCTGGACTACATCTTCCGCGAACTGGCGGTCAGCTACCTTGACCGCACCGACCTTGCGCATGTCGCCCCCAAAGGCGCCAGCTTCGACGACCTTGGTCGCGGGGACGAGGAGGGCAAACGCAACATCGCCGAGCCCTCTGAAAACGCCGCCTCCAAATCGCTGGAGGTCCTGCGTCAGGTCGCTTCGACCGGCTATATGCGCAAGCGCGTGCCGCAGGAATTCACCGTCCTGCAAGGCGGAGTCGGGGCCACGGCGCTTGCCACCGGCACCGATGCGCTGTCGATGCTGATGCCCGAAACCCGGGTGACCGGCTTTTCCGAGACGACCAGCACCTTCGCCATCGGCACGGCCTCCACAACCGATGCGCGGGCCAAGGCCAAGATCCAGGGCTATACCGGCGACAGCTGCAGCGAATGCGGCAACTACACGATGGTCCGCAACGGGTCCTGCCTGAAGTGCAATTCCTGCGGCGCGACGACGGGCTGCAGCTGATCCCAGCGCGGGCAGAACAGAAAACGGCGGGCCAGGTGCCCGCCGTTTTCTTGTCTGTCTCAAGGCAAGGATGGGCGACCGCGGTGTTACCGGGCCGCGCTGCGGCCCATCAGCTGGGTCGCCATGTCGATGCGCAGGTTTTCCTTCTGCTGACGGACCATGCCCGGGATCAGGAACGCATCCACCAGCACCCAGATCGCCGTGATGATCAGCGGAACCAGCGTGAACAGACCGATGAACGTGATCAGCGCCAGCACGACGCCCGACCCGACATGACCCAGATAAAAGCGGTGCGCCCCGAATCCGGCAAACAGGAACCAAAGCAGATAGGCCACGCCAACCGACTTGCTGTCGTTCGCGACTCGTTGCTCGATCAGCATTTGCTGCTGTGTATCCAACATCCCAATGGACCCTTTTTGACTGCCGAAACCAAACTGATACGCCAATGATCCCGCAAGAAGGCGAATTTCAGACGGAAATCTGGATGCTTTCTGTTCTCGCGCCCGCTCAGGCCCTGCCTTCCAGTCCTGCTGCAGCAGCGCCTTCGGCACCCGGGATCGGCATGGTGAAGGTTTCGGTAAAGCTGGTGTAATCGTGATAGCCCACCCGGGCAAGCGGGCGGATCGCGGCATAGTCCAGCTTGCCGTCCGCCGTCAGCACCCGATCATCGACATGGATGCGCATCACCTGGCCGAACACCACGTCGACCCAGCCATGCGCCGAGTTGCCCTGCAACCGGGTTGTCGACAGGTACTTGCATTCGAAATGGGCCGGGCTTTCGGCGACACGGGGGCCGGGCGCGTCGATGCAGGCGGCCCGGGTCACGCCAGCTTGCGCAAACTCGTCCACGCCATCGGGCCATTCCATCGCAGTGATGTTCATGGCGTCTTTCAGTGCGTAGGAACACATGTTCCAGACGAACCAGCCGGTTTTCTCGGCGTTGACCACTGTGTGCTTGCGGCGCCCGTCAGCGTACTGATTGGCCGCAAACATGACCATCGGCGGGTCGAACGTCAGGTTCTGCCATTGGCTGTAGGGGGCCAGGTTGGCCACGCCCGTGGTCGAGATCGTGGAAAGCCAGCCGATCGGTCGGGGCACGGTGCAGGCCTTGAACGGGCTGAAGGGCAGCGGGCAGGCCTCGCGGCCGGGGGCGTAATGCATGGTCATCTCCTTGAGGCGGATGGTCGGGAAAAGCTGAATGTCCACATTCAACCCGTTGATTTTAAGGGGGCAGGAAGACTGTCAGCCGTGGACAGCCCCTAGTTCTCCAGGATCCCCGGCAGCCGCAGCCCATGCTCGCGGGCGCAGTCCAGCGCCGTCTTATACCCCGCATCCGCGTGCCGCCAGACGCCCGAGGCCGGGTCGTTCCACAACACCCGTTCCAGCCGCCGCGCCGCTTCGGGCGTGCCGTCCGCGACGATCACCACCCCGGCGTGCTGGCTGAACCCCATTCCCACGCCGCCGCCGTGATGCAGCGACACCCAAGTCGCCCCCGACGCGGTGTTCACCAGCGCATTCAGCAAGGGCCAGTCCGACACCGCGTCCGACCCGTCCCGCATCGCCTCGGTCTCGCGGTTCGGCGACGCGACCGAGCCTGCATCCAGATGGTCCCGCCCGATCACGATGGGGGCCTTCAGCTCTCCCGAGGCGACCATCTCGTTGAACATCAGCCCCGCCCGGTGCCGGTCGCCAAGGCCGATCCAGCAGATCCGCGCCGGCAGGCCCTGAAACGCGATCCGCTCCCCCGCCATGTCCAGCCAGCGATGCAGGTGCGCGTTCTCGGGGAAAAGCCGCTTCATCGCCGCATCGGTTTTCCGGATATCCTCCGGGTCGCCCGACAAGGCCACCCAACGGAACGGGCCGATCCCCTTGCAGAACAGGGGCCGGATATAGGCGGGCACGAAGCCGGGGAAGGCAAAGGCGTTCTCGAACCCCTCCTCCTTCGCGACCTGCCGGATGTTGTTGCCGTAATCCAGCGTCGGGACCCCGGCGTTCCAGAAGCCCACCATCGCCTCGACATGCGCGCGCATCGAGTGTTTGGCCGCCGCTTCGACCGCCGCCGGATCGGTATCCTGCCGGGCGCGCCAGTCGGCCACCGACCAGCCCGCCGGGCAATACCCGTGCAGCGGATCATGCGCGCTGGTCTGGTCGGTCACGATATCGGGACGCACGCCGCCGGCCTTCATCCGTGCCAGAAGCTCCGGGAACACCTCTGCCGCGTTGCCCAGAAGCCCTACCGACTTTGCCTCGCCCTTCGCCGTCCAGTCGGCGATCAGCGCCAGCGCCTCGTCCAGGGTCCGCACCTTGGCATCGACATAGCGGGTGCGCAGGCGGAAATCGATCCGGGTCTCGTCCACCTCGACCGCAAGGCAGCAGGCCCCGGCCATCACGGCGGCCAGGGGCTGCGCGCCGCCCATGCCGCCCAGACCCCCGGTCAGGATCCACTTGCCCTTCAGGTCGCCGCCATAGTGCTGGCGCCCGGCCTCGGCAAAGGTCTCATAGGTGCCCTGCACGATCCCTTGCGTGCCGATGTAGATCCAGGACCCGGCGGTCATCTGGCCGTACATCATCAGGCCCTTCTTATCCAACGCATTGAAATGCGCCCAGGTCGCCCAGTGCGGCACGAGGTTGGAGTTCGCGATCAGCACCCGCGGCGCATCCGTGTGGGTCCGGACGATGGCGATGGGCTTGCCGGACTGCACGACCAGCGTCTCGTCCGCCTCCAGGTCCTTCAGCCCCGCGACAATCCGGTCGAAATCCTCCCAGGTCCGGGCGGCGCGGCCAATCCCGCCATAGACCACCAGCTCATGCGGGTTCTCGGCCACGTCGGGATGCAGGTTGTTCATCAGCATCCGCATCGCGGCCTCGGTCTGCCAGGACTTGCAGGTCTTCTCGGTGCCGGTCGGGGGATAGACGTCGCGCAGGTTGTGGCGGGGGTTCGTCATTGCGGGCTCCTGTTCTGGTGGAGACCCCGGGGGCGCTTCGCCCCCCGGACCCCCAGAGGATATTTGGACCAGTATGAAATCAAAGGTCGGGGAAGCTGCTGCCGGTGGCTTGCGAAAGGGTCCCTGCGGCAACGAGCGCGGCGGCGCGGGCAAGGTCGGGGGCGAGGTAGCGGTCGTCGGTGAGGGCGGGGACTGCGGCGCGGAAGGCCTCGAGGGCGGCCTGCAGCGGGGCGGAGGTGTTGAGGGGCGCGCGGAATTCCACGCCTTGCGCCGCGCACATCGCCTCGACCCCAAGGATCACGTTCAGGTTCTTGACCATCCGCCGCAGCCGACGCGCACCGTGGGCGGCCATGCTGACATGGTCTTCCTGGTTGGCGGAGGTGGGGGTGCTGTCGATCACGGTGGGGTGGGCGAGGTGCTTGTTCTCGCTCATCAAGGCAGCCGTCGTCACCTCGGCGATCATCAGGCCAGAGTTGAGGCCGGGTTTCGGCGTCAGGAAGGCGGGCAGATCGAACGACAGCGTGGGGTCAACCATCAGCGCCACGCGACGTTGGGCGATCGCGCCGATTTCGGCGACCGCCATCGCGATCATATCGGCTGCAAAACCGACGGGTTCGGCGTGGAAATTCCCGCCGCTGACAATCTGGCCGTCCGACAGGACCAAGGGGTTGTCGGTGGCTGCGTTGGCCTCGATCTCCAGCGTCCGGGCCGCCATCCGCAGGACGTCCATCGCCGCCCCGGTGACCTGCGGCTGGCAGCGGATGCAGTAGGGGTCCTGCACGCGGGTGTCGCCCTCGCGGTGGCTGTCGCGGATCTCGGACCCCGCCAGCAGCGCCCGCATCGTCGCGGCTGCGTCGATCTGGCCGGGCTGGCCGCGCAAGGCGTGAATCTCGGCCTCAAGCGGGGCGGTCGATCCCATGATCGCATCGGTTGACAGGGCCGAGATCACCAACACCTGTTGCGCCGCGCGCCAGGCCTGGAAGAGGCCGGCGAGCGCATAGGCGGTGGAGAACTGGGTGCCGTTGATCAGAGCCAACCCCTCTTTCGCGCCCAGCGTGATCGGAGAAAGTCCTTTCAGCGCAAGCGCTTCGGCGCCGGTCCTCACCTGGCCGTCCACCGTCGCCTCGCCATGGCCGATCATCACGGCGGTCATGTGGGCCAAGGGGGCCAGGTCACCCGATGCCCCGACCGAGCCTTGATCGGGGATCACCGGGGTCACGCCCTGCGCCAGCATGGCTTCGATCAGGTCCACCACCTCCCGGCGCACGCCCGAAGCGCCGCGCCCCAGTGACAGCAGTTTCAGCACCATCATCAGCCGCGCAACATCCTCGGGCATTGGCGCACCGACGCCGCAGCAATGGCTGAGGATCAAGTTTTTCTGAAGCGTGGCAGTATCTTCCGGCGCGATCTTGATGCTGGCCAGCTTGCCGAACCCGGTGTTCACGCCATAGACCGCCGCGCTGCCGTTCGCCGCCGCCGCGATATGGCTCGCCGCGCGGTCGATACCCGGGCGGGCGCTGTCGTCCAGCCGCGCGGGCAGGCGCTGGCGGAAGATGCGCTCCAGTTGGGCAAGGCTGACCTGGCCGGGAAACAGGATTTCAGGCGAACTGTCAGACATCGGGGCGGCCTCCGAAAATGCGGGTGTGCAGCGCGGTTGCGCCGATGCGATAGCTCAGTTCCGCCGGATGGTCGGCGTCCCACAGGCACAGGTCGGCCCGCAGACCCGGCGCGATACGGCCCCGGTCGGTCAGGCCAAGCGCCCGGGCGGCGTGGGCGGTGGTGCCCAGGAGCGCCTCTTCCGGCGTCATCCGGAACAGGGTGCAGGCCATGTTCATCGCCAGGGTCAGCGAGGCCAGAGGCGAGGATCCGGGGTTCAGGTCAGTGGCCACCGCCATCGGCACGCCCGCGGCGCGCAAGGCGGCGATCGGCGGGGCCTGGGTTTCGCGCAGCGTGTAGAACGCGCCCGGCAGGATCACCGCCACGGTCCCGGCGGCAGCCAGCGCGGCGACACCGTCGGGCGACAGATACTCCAGATGGTCCACCGAAAGCGCGCCGTGGCGGGCGGCAAAGGCGGCACCCTGCTGGTCGGTCAGCTGCTCGGCATGCAGCTTGACGGGCAGGTCCAGCGCGCGGGCCTGCGCGAACAGCGGGGCCAGGTCAGCCGTGGAAAAGGCGATGGTCTCGCAGAAGGCATCGACAGCATCGACCAACCCTTCGGCCTGTGCCGCACGCAGCGAGGGGATCGCCACGTCAATGATGTAAGCCATTGCGCGGCCTTTGTAATCCGGCGGAACGGCATGGGCGGCAAGATGGGTGGTTCGCACCGTCACCGGGCGCGCTGTGGCGATCCGGCGGGCGGCGCGCAGCATCTTCACCTCGTCCGCAATGGACAGGCCATAGCCGGACTTCACCTCGATCGTGGTGGCCCCGCTTGCGATCAGCTGGTCGATCCGGGGCAGGGCACGGGCCAGCAGGTCATCTTCGGACGACGCGCGCGTGGCGGTGACGGTGGACAGGATGCCCCCCCCGGCGCGGGCGATCTCTTCATAGCTGGCGCCTTTCAGCCGCAGCTCGAATTCCACCGCCCGGTGGCCCGCGAAAACCGCGTGGGTGTGGCAGTCGATCAGACCGGGGGTCACCAGCCGCCCGCCGCAGTCAAGTTCGGGCAGGGCGCGCCAGGCATCGGGCAGGTCGGCCATCGGACCGGCCCAGGCGATCCGGTCGCCCTCTAGCGCCACGGCGGCGTCGGGGATCAGGCCGTAGCCGTCCAGCCCCGCCTGGGCCGTCATCGTCGCAAGCGTGGCATGGGTCAGGAGCATCGTCTTGCCTTTGGGCTGATGATTTGGCTAATATGTCTAGACATAATGCAAGTCAAGTGAGTCGCCATGATCCTTCACGCCGAAACCGCGCTGCTTCCGGATGGCTGGGCGCGGGATGTCCGCCTCCGCATCGAAGACGGCCGGATTGCCGAGGTGACGACCGGCGTGCCGGGGCCGGGCCATGGCGTGATCCTGCCTGCGCCGGTGAACTTGCACTCACACATGTTCCAGCGCGCGATGGCGGGGATGACCGAAGGCCGGACGGCGGGGCAGGACAGTTTCTGGACCTGGCGCACGCTGATGTACCGGTTCCTGGATCGCCTGACGCCCGAGGACGTGCAGGCCATCGCGGCGCAGGCCATGGTGGAAATGGCCGAAAGCGGCTTTGCGGCGGTGTGCGAGTTTCACTACCTGCACCACCCGGTCGGCGGCGGCATCTATGCCGACCCGGCCGAGATGTCAGGCCGGATCGCGGCAGCGGCGGCCGAGACCGGGCTGGGCCTGACCCATCTGCCGGTGATCTATGAACAGGGCGGGGTGGATGGCCGGGCGCTGTCGGGCGGGCAATTGCGCTTTGGCTCGTCGTCCGACACCTATGCGGCGGTCCTGGACGGCGCGGGCCGCGCGCTGGCGGGACTGCCGGATGCCGTCCTGGGCGTGGCTCCGCATTCGCTGCGCGCGGTCAGCCGGGCGACGCTGGACCGGGTGGCCGGCATGACCACGGGGCCGATCCACATCCACATCGCCGAACAGCTGGCCGAGGTGGCCGAGGTGCAAGCCGCCTGGGGTGCGCGGCCGGTGGACTGGGCGCTGGCGAACCTGGCGCTGGACGCGCGCTGGTGCATGATCCACGCCACCCAGATGACACCCGCCGAAACGACGGCACTGGCCCGGACCGGGGCGGTCGCGGGCCTGTGCCCGATCACCGAGGCGAATCTGGGCGACGGCATTTTCGACGCGCCGGGCTGGCTGGCGTCAGGTGGCGCGTTCGGGGTGGGGACCGACAGCAACGTCCGCGTCTCTCTGGCCGAGGAACTGCGGCTTCTGGAATACTCCCAGCGGTTGCAGCACAAGGCGCGGGCGGTGATGGCGGACAACCGCTCGACCGGCAGGCTGCTCTGGGACGGGGCCACCAAGGGCGGCGCGCAAGCGGCCGGACGGCGGGCCGGACGGATTGCCGTGGGGGAATGGGCTGACCTTCTGGCGCTGGACACGGGCGATGTCCGGCTGGAAGGCCTGCACGGCGATGCGGTGCTGGACGCCTTTGTCTTCGCGGGCCGCGATGGTCTTGTGACCGATCTGTGGTCCGCCGGTCGCCACATCGTCCGCGCGGGCGAGCACAGCGCCCGTGACGCGGTCGCCGACCGGTTCCGCGCCACCCTGCGCCGGTTGCGGGACGCGTTGTGACCCTGGGCTGGGAGGACATCCGCGCCGAAGTCCTGCGCCGCATCCGGGCGCGCGACTGGCCCCCCGGCGCGCTGATCCCCGGCGAAGAGGCGCTTGCCGAGGAATTCGGCGTGGCCCGGGCCACGGTAAACCGCGCTCTGACCGCGCTGGCCGACGCCGGAGTGCTGGAGCGCAAGAAGCGCGCGGGCACGCGGGTGGCCTCGCTGCCGGTGCGCCGCGCCCGGCTGGAAATTCCGCTGATCCGGCTGGATGTGCTGGGCCGGGGGCTGGCTTACGACTTCAGCCTGCTCGCTGACCGGATGGTCCCCGGACCGGGGCCGGTGACGACGCGGATGGGCCTGCCCGAGGGGACACGCCTGCGCTATCTGGAGACCCTGCACCGGGCCGAGGGGCGCCCCTTCGTCTACGAGACCCGCTGGTTGAACCCGGTCGTCCTGCCCGCGCCGCCGCCGGATTTCGCGGCGGTCAGCGTCAACGAATGGCTGGTCAGCCACGTCAGCCTGGTGTCGGGCGACATCGCATTTACCGCCGAACCGGCCACCCCGTCCGAGGCGGCGGTGCTGGGCATCGCCCCGGGAACCGCGCTGCTGGTGGCCGAGCGCACGACGACCGGCACGGCAGGCCCGGTGACACTGGTGCGCCTGGCCCATGCGCCGGGACATCGGGTGCAGATGGCGTTCTAGCGCCCGCGTAGGGTGGGTGAATCACCCACCTTACGCTCCCTTGCGGAAATGGCCGGCGACGCGCTGGGTCAGTTTGCGGTGCAGGTTCTGCGTCCGGTGCCGGATATGGAATGCCGCAAAGACCGGCTGGCGCAGGTCCGGGGCATCGTCCACCGCCATGAACCGCGCGCCCGCGACCAGGTCCGCCGCCGTCTTTTCCAGCACATAGCCGGACCCGCCCATCGCCGTCAGCAGCGACACCACCGACCCCGACTGCCCGACCGACACGGCCGCCGTGGCCAGGTCGGGCGTCATCTGGCGGTGCATTTCTTCGAAGGCCGGGGAAAAATGCGCAAAGATGAACCGGTCCGCCGTGACCTCGGCCAGCCGCGCCGTTTCGGTCGAGACCATCTTGTAGGTCACATCGCCGACGCTTTCGAAATGCAGGTCGGGGTGCGGTTTCGGGCTGAACATCACCGCGAAGTCCAGGATGCCGGTCAGAAGATCGGCGCACATCTGGTTGGAATAGTCGGGCTCGATGTAGAAGGCGGTTTCGGGCAGGGCGGTGCGGAACTCGGCCACCCAGTCGCCAAGGTAGACGGCGGCAAGATCGTTCTGGATCCCAAGCCGCAGAAGCTGGGCCGCGCCTTGCGGGATCTGGATGCGCCGCTTGGCCTCGTTCCACTCATGCCGCAGCGCGCGGGCGTGGGGTTCGAAGCGTTTCCCCTCGGGGGTAAGGTCGGTCCCGGCGCGGGAGCGGTCGAAGAGGCGGCTGCCAACCGCCTGTTCCAGCGCTGTGACGCGGGCCGAGACGGTGGATTGCGTGATCCGCAGGCGTTCCGCCGTGCGGTGGAAGCTGCGCGTCTCGGCGAGGTCGAGGAAGGTGTCGAGGAGGTCGATCTGCATTCTTGGACCGCTGCGCTTGGTGGCCGACCCCAGGGGCGCTTCGCCCCCCGGACCCCCAGAGGATACTTGCCCCAGTATGAAAGGCTTGATCGGGTTTGTCGATCAATAGCCGGGTTCTCGCCGAATTGAAAGCAGGCGCGCGGCGGCAGATAGTGGGGCGCGGAATGGGGAGGCGGCGATGGCGGAATTTGCATCGGCTCGGGTGGTGATCATTGGCGGCGGGGCGGTGGGGGCCTCGGCCTTGTATCACCTGGCGAAAGCGGGGTGGACCGACGCGCTGCTGCTGGAGAAGAACGAGCTGACGGCTGGCAGCACCTGGCATGCGGCGGGGAACGTGCCGACGTTTTCCTCCAGCTGGTCGATCATGAACATGCAGCGCTATTCGGCGTCGCTGTACCGGGGCCTGGGGGACGCGGTCGGCTATCCGATGAACTACCATGTCACTGGTTCGGTCCGGCTGGGGCATTCGAAGGAGCGGTTGCAGGAGTTCAAGCGCGTCGTCGGCATGGGGCGGTATCAGGGGATGGACCTTACGATCCTGGCGCCGGAGGAGATCCGGTCGCGTTATCCGTTCCTGGAGACGCATGATCTGACCGGAGCTTTGTATGACCCCTACGACGGTGATATCGACCCGGCGCAGTTGACGCAGGCCCTCGCGACTGGTGCGCGGAAGCTGGGGGCGCGGATCGAGCGGTTCTGTCCGGTGACGGCGGCCGAGTGGACGGGGTCCGAATGGGTGCTGTCGACGCCGAAGGGCGAGGTGCGCTGCGAATATGTGGTGAACGCGGGCGGCTATTATGCGGCGCAGGTCTGCGCGTTGTTTGGTCGCCGAGTGCCGATGATGGTGATGAGCCACCAGTACATGCTGTTCGACACGATCCCGGAGCTGGAGGCCTGGACGAAGGAGTCCGGCCACAAGCTGCCGTTGTTGCGCGATGTGGATTCGTCCTACTACCTGCGGCAGGAGAAGATGGGCTTCAACCTTGGCCCCTATGAGAACCCCTGCCGCGCGCATTGGGCGACGCCGGACGATCCGATGCCTGACGATTTCAGCTTCCAGCTTTTCCCCGATGATCTGGAGCGGCTGGAGTGGCACATCAACGACGCGATGGCCCGCGTGCCGCTTCTGGCACAGGCCAACCTGACCAAGGTGATCAATGGTCCGATCCCCTATACCCCCGACGGGAACCCCCTGATCGGCCCGATGCCGGGGGTGCCGAATGCGTTCGAGGCTTGCGTCTTCACCTTCGGCATCTGTCAGGCCGGGGGCGCGGGCAAGGTGCTGGCGGAATGGGTGACGGAAGGTGGGACGGAATGGGACATGTGGTCCTGCGACCCGCGCCGCTTTACCGGGTGGGAGGATCACGATTACCTTGTCGCAAAGGGCAAGGAAGTCTACGGCCACGAATACGGCATGCATTTCCCGATGGCGCGCTGGCCCGCCGGGGCGGACCGCAAGCTCTCGCCAGTGCATGAGCGGCTGAAGGCTTCGGGGGCGCAGTTCTCACCCTATAACGGGTGGGAGCGGGCGGAGTGGTTTGCCGCCCCGGGGGATGACACCAGCTGGGAGGCGACCCAGACCTGGGGTCGCGCAGGCCCGTGGGAGCCGCGGATCAAGGCCGAGGTTGAGGCGGTGCGAGACGGGGTAGGGGTCCTGGACCTGCCTGGCTTTACCCGGCTTCGGCTGGTCGGGTCGGGGGCACGGGCGCATCTGGCTTCGCTGACGTTGTCGAAGCTGCCGCAACCGGGGCGGACGGGGCTTTTGTATTTCGCGGATGAGCGGGGCCGGATCGTCACGGAGATGACGTGTCTTCCGTTCAGCGACGAGGATGTGGGGGTGATCACCGCCGCCGTCGCGCAGGGCCATGATGCCGACATCCTGCGGAAGGGCCTGACCGAGGGCGTGGTGCTGGAGGACTGGTCGGACAAGATCCATTGCTTCATCGTCACGGGTCCCAAGGCGCGCGACCTGCTGGCGGAAATTGCCGAGGCCGACCTGTCGCTGCCCTGGCTCTCGGTGCAGCACACCGCCAAGGTTGCCGGCAAGGACGTGGCGCTGGTCCGGGTGTCCTTTGCGGGCGAGTTGGGCTGGGAGATCCATTGCGACCGGGGGGATGCTGCGGCGATCTACGACGCTGTGCTGGCGGGGGGCGCGAAGCCCTTCGGGATGCGCGCGCTGAACGCGATGCGCGTCGAAAAGGGCTACCGGGCGTGGAAGGGCGACTTGTCCACCGACTATTCGCTGCTGGAAGGCGGGCTGGAGCGCTTCATCGACTGGACCCATGTTTTCCCCGGCAAGACGGCGTTGCAGGCGGAAAAGCAGCGCGGGGTGAAGAAGCGCTTTGTCAGCCTGAAGGTGGACGCGGGCGACTGCGACGCGCCTTACATGTCGACCCTCTGGCATGGGGGCCAGGTGGTGGGCGAGACGACCTCGGGCACCTGGGGCTACCGGGTCGGGCACTCGATGGCGCTGGGGATGCTGCGAGCGGACCTTGCCGTGCCGGGGACCGAGGTCGAGGTGGAAATCTTCGGCGACCGGGTCAAGGCGGTGGTCCTGCCGGACGGACCGGCCTGGGATGCGAAGAACGAGCGCATCCGCGCGTGACATGCGGCGGACCGGGGGTTTCACACCCCCGGACCCCCGTGGGATATTTGTGGACATAGAATGAGGCTGAGTGGTGGCTGAGATTCCGAAGACAGCGCGGGCGGTGGTGATCGGGGGCGGGGTCTCGGGCTGTTCGGTGGCCTATCATCTCGCCAAGGCAGGCTGGACCGACGTAGTGCTGCTGGAGCGGCGGAAGCTGACCTCGGGCACCACCTGGCATGCGGCAGGGCTGATTGGGCAGCTGCGCGGGTCGGCGAACATGACGCGGCTGGCGAAGTATTCGGCGGATTTGTATCGCGGGCTGGAGGCGGAGACCGGGGTTGCGACGGGGATGAAGCAGGTCGGCTCGATCTCGGTTGCGCTGACGAAGGAGCGGCATGAGGAACTGCTGCGGCAGGCGACCGTGGCGCGGATTTTCGATGTCGAGGTGCATGAGATTTCGCCGGGCGAGGCGAAGGCGAAATATCCGCACCTGAACATCGACGGCGTGGTCGGGGCGGTGGCGTTGCCGCTGGATGGTCAGTGCGATCCGGCCAACATCGCGATGGCGCTGGCCAAGGGCGCGCGGATGCGGGGCGCGAAGATCTTTGAGAACACGCTGGTCACGAAGGTCACGACCTCCGGCGGCCGCGTCACGGGCGTGGATTATGAAACCGCCGAAGGGCCGGGGCACATCGCCGCTGATGTGATCGTCAACTGCGGCGGCATGTGGGGCCGCGACCTTGCCTCGCAAAACGGCGTCACGCTGCCCTTGCATGCTTGCGAGCATTTCTATCTGATCACCGAACCCGTCGTGGGGCTGGACCCGATGACCCCGGTCCTTCGGGTGCCGGACGAATGCGCCTATTACAAGCAGGACGCCGGGAAAATGATGCTGGGGGCGTTCGAGCCCAAGGCAAAACCCTGGGGGATGGAGGGCATCCGCAAGGACTTTGAATTCGACACGCTGCCCGAGGACTGGGACCACTTCATGCCCATTCTGGAACATGCGATGCACCGGATGCCGCTGTTCCAGACCGCGGGCATCCACACCTTCTTCAACGGCCCCGAAAGCTTTACCCCCGACGACCGCTACTACCTGGGCGAAGCGCCCGAGGTGAAAGGCTACTGGATTGCCGCCGGATACAATTCCATCGGGATCGTCAGTTCGGGCGGCGCGGGACAGGCGCTGGCGCACTGGATCACCGAAGGCGAGCCGCCCTTCGACCTTTGGGAGGTCGACATCCGCCGCGCCCAGCCGTTCCAGAAGAACCGCCGCTACCTGAAAGAGCGGGTCACCGAAACCCTCGGCCTCCTTTACGCCGACCACTTCCCCTACCGGCAGGTGGTCACGTCCCGGGGCGTCCGCCGCAGTCCGATCCACGACCATCTTCAGGCGCGCGGCGCGGTCTTTGGCGAGGTTGCAGGCTGGGAACGCGCCAACTGGTTCGCGAACGCGGGGCAGGAGCGGGAGTATCGCTATTCCTGGAAGCGGCAGAACTGGTTCGACAACCAGCGCGACGAGCATATGGCGGTGCGCCAAGCCGCCGGTCTGTTCGACATGACCAGCTTTGGCAAGATCCGGGTTGAGGGGCGCGATGCCTGCGCCTACCTCAACCGGATCGCCTCGGCGCAGATGGACGTGGCCCCGGGCCGGATCGTCTATACCATGTTCCTCAATGAACGCGGGGGGATAGAGGCCGATCTTACAGTGACCCGCCTGTCGGAAACCGCCTATCTGGCCGTCGTCCCCGGCGCCACGCTGCAGCGCAACCTCGCCTGGATGCGGGCCCATGTCGGCGATGATTTTGCCGTCATCACCGATGTGACCGCTGCCGAATCCGTCCTCTGCCTGATGGGTCCGCAATCGCGCGACGTGCTGGCAAAGGTTTCGCCAAACGACTTCAGCAACGCTGCGCATCCCTTTGGGCAGGCAAGGGAAATCGAGATCGGCATGGGCCTTTCCCGCGCGCACCGCGTCACCTATGTGGGCGAACTGGGCTGGGAGCTTTACGTCAGTGCCGACCAGACTGCGCATGTGTTTGAAGCCCTGATGGAGGCGCAGCCGGACCTCAAGCTCTGCGGCCTGCATACCCTCGACTCCTGCCGGATCGAGAAGGCCTACCGCCACTGGGGCCACGATATCACCGACGAGGATCACGTTCTGGACGCCGGTCTGGGTTTCACGGTCAGCCGCAAGAAACCGGATTTCATCGGCCGCGAGGCGACCTTGCGCAAGGAAGATGCGGGCCTTGACCGCCGCATGGTCCAGTTCCGCCTGACCGACCCCGAGCCTTTGCTCTTTCACAACGAAGCCATTGTCCGCGATGGGAAAATCGTCGGTCCGGTGACCTCGGGCAACTATGGCCACGCGCTTGGCGGGGCGATCGGGTTGGGCTACGTCCCGGCCAGGGGGCAGTCGGATGACGACGTGCTGGGCGCGACCTACGAGATCGAGGTTGCAGGCCAGCGCCACACGGCCATCGCCAGCCTGCAGCCGATGTACGACCCGAAATCGGAAAGGATCCGCGCATGACGCGTCATCAGGCCTTTCACGACCTGCACCAGTCGGGCTGTTTCGTCCTCCCGAACCCCTGGGACCGGGGGTCGGCCCGGATGATGGCCGCGCTGGGCGCGAAGGCCCTTGCCACCAGTTCCGCCGCGCATGCCTTTACGCTGGGCCGTCCCGACCTGGGCGGTGTCAGCCGCGACGAGGCTTTGGCCCATGCGCAGGACCTGATCGCCGCGACGCCGCTGCCGGTTTCCGGCGATTTCGAGAACGGCTTTGGCGACAGCCCGGATGATGTGGCCGAAACCGTGCGCCTGTCGGGCGAGGTGGGTCTGTCCGGGATCAGCATCGAAGATACGCAGATGGTCCCCGGCAATCCCGCCTATGCCTTTGATCTGGCGGTAGAGCGCATCCGTGCCGGAACGGCCGCAGCCGGCGCCCTGAACCGTCCGTTCATCTTTTGCGCCCGCGCCGACGGGGTGATGAACGGGGCCTATGATCTTGCCGAAGGCATCCGTCGCCTGCAGGCGTTCGAGGCCGCAGGGGCCGACCTCCTCTACCTCCCCGTGCCGCCCGGCGAGGCGGAACTCCAGCAGGTCCTCGCCTCGGTGACCAAACCCGTCAACGCGCTGGCCGCCGGGCCGCTGAAAGACCTGACCGTGGCTGAGCTGGCGCAGATGGGCGTTCGCCGCATCTCGACCGGCAGCCAGATCGCCCGCCTGACGCATGCCGCCATCCGCGACAGCGTTTCGGCCATGCTGGGGCAGGGCAGCTTTGCCCCGTTGCTGGGCACGGCTAACGGCGACGACATCGACGCACTTCTTCTCAAGGGATCAACGACATGACCGAGATCGGCGACATCTGCGAACCCGCCCGCGCCCGCCGCTCTGGGGGCCGCACCGCGCGCGTGGCGATGCGCGCAGCCCCCCTTGCCGACGGCGTGCGCCCGGTCCGACCCGGCATGCCCGGCGGCCAGTACAAGCCCCTGACGGACGTGGCCGTCCAGCAGATCCACGCCGCCGCGCTGGACGCACTGGAACAGATCGGCCTCAGCCAGGCCCCACCCTCGGGTGTGAAACTCCTGACCGACGCCGGCGCGATCCTGGGCGATGATGGCCGCATCCGTTTCCCCCGGGCACTGGTCGAGGATATGCTGACCGTCGCCGCCCGCGACATCACGCTTCATGCCCGCGACCCCAGGCACGACCTGCACCTGACCGGCACCAACGTCCATTACGGCACCGCCGGGGCCGCCGTGCACATCGTCGATCCGATCACGCTGGACTACCGCGAATCCACCGCGCAGGACCTTTATGACGCTGCGCGGCTGGTGGACAACCTGGACAACATCCACTTCTACCAGCGCACCATGGTCTGCCGCGACGTGGTCGACAACAGGGAGATGGACCTCAACACGCTGTACGGCTGCCTTGCCGGGACCACCAAACACGTCGGCACCAGCTTTTCCGACCCGTCCCACGTCGCCGACTGTTTCGAGATGCTGCACATGGTTG
>JAKQLM010000119.1 GCA_029567145.1 Pseudomonadota bacterium | reverse complement strand
TTCGCCATCTCGCGTTCGGTCACCATCTGGGTCGCGATCCCGGCGTGGTCGGTGCCGGGCTGCCAGAGCGTGTCGTCGCCCTGCATCCGATGCCAGCGGGTCAGGATGTCCTGCAGCGTGTTGTTGAAGGCGTGGCCCATGTGCAAGGAGCCGGTCACGTTCGGCGGCGGGATCATCACCGAAAAGGCCGGACGGCCCGGCTTGGCATTGGCCCCGGCGGCAAAGGCCTTGGCGTCAAGCCAGGCTTTGGAAATCCGGGCCTCGGCCTCAGTCGCGTTGAAGGTCTTTTCCATCGGCATCTTCGGCGTCCCTTGTCTGTCGCGCGGTGTGTAGCGCGGGGGAGCCGCAAGGAAAAGCCGGATCAGCCCGAAAGCCAGCCGATAAAGGCCGGGACCGGCGGACCAGGGCGGCCCGGAGGGTCGCACGGCGAGGCGCATGTGCCGGACCGCCGCGCCGACAGCGGCCAGCCCCGCGTCAGGATCGGGGGAAGCCGCGGCAGATCATCCGCGGGCCATCGACCGGCATCGCCATGCCATCCCGCGTTCTGCAGCATCCTGGCTTTGGCGTCGTGGGTCGCCCTGTCGGCATTGCGAGCCGGGATCAGGACGCCGGTCGACATGGACTGGCAGGTCCGCCCGGGTCGGGCCGACCAAACCCCGGGCGGTCGCGAAAGGGTGCCGTCACACGGCCCGGTCGATCTTGGTGGACAGGTGGATCAGCGATTCCGAGGCGCGGACGCCGGTCATCGCGCCCATCTGGTCCAGCACCTGATCCAGCACCTGAGTGTTGGGGCAGGCGACCTGCACCAGAAAATCGAATCGGCCCGACGTGGTGAACACCCGCTCGATCTCGGCGATGGTTTTCAGGCGGGTCAGGACGGCGGCCTGGGCGCGCGGCTCGATCGTCAAGAGGACCGAGGCCCGCAAACGCCCCTCGCGCGCGGCTTCGCCCAGCTTCAGGGTGTAGCCAGCGATGATTCCGCTGGTTTCCAGCCGTTCCAGCCGCGCCTGGATGGTGGACCGGGCGACCTTCAGCCGCCGCGACAGGGTGGCGACGGACATGCGCGCATCCGCCCCCAGAAGTCCGATGATGTTGCGATCCAGTTCATCCATTCATTCTGCCGATCTTTTCGTCATTATAACGACGCTTCGCCGCATTTATACAGTTTTGTTCGGTGAGTTTGTCCACCATATGCGGCATCCTTCACTGCAGGAAAAGGGCGGCTCATACGCACCTGGCCTGGTTCACTTGAAACCACGCTGGTGCCCGATCCCGTTGCTGCTTGGGGAAGGGCGAAGCGTCTTGTTGGCAAAGGATAATCAGCCGATGGGACTCTCGAAGACGATCTGGACCAACCCGACCGAATTTCTCAAAACGCAACAGCCGGACAATCCGGTGCTGTTCTTTGCGCCTTCGGCCGCGCAGGCGGCGGCGCGGCGGTTCATCGACGGCTTTCCGGGCCTGGTGACCTATGCGGTCAAGTCGAACCCCGGTGAGGCGATGGTGGAAAACCTGGCCGCAGCGGGCATTCGTGGCTATGACTGCGCCAGCCCGTTCGAGATCGACCTGATCCGGCGCCTGGCCCCGGACGCGGCGATCCACTACAACAACCCGGTGCGCGCGCGCCACGAGATCGCCCATGCGGTCGCGCGGGGGGTAAAGTCCTACAGCGTTGATTCCAAATCGGAACTGCAGAAGCTGATCGAGATGGTTCCCGCCTCTGGCACCGAAATCAGCGTCCGGTTCAAGCTGCCGGTGGCGGGGGCCGCCTACAACTTTGGCGCCAAGTTCGGCGCGACTGTCGATCTGGCGGTGGAGCTGCTGAAAAGGGTGGCCGCGGCGGGGTACATTCCGTCGATCACCTTCCACCCCGGCACGCAATGCACCGATCCCCACGCCTGGGAGGCCTATATCCGCGAGGCGGCCAATATCACCAAAGCGGCGGGCGTGCGCATTGCCCGACTGAACGTGGGCGGCGGCTTCCCCAGCCACCGGATGGCCGCGATCGTCCCGCAGATCGAGGACACCTTTACCCTGATCGACCGCGTCGCGACCGAGGCCTTCGGGGCCGACCGGCCGGAACTGGTCTGCGAACCGGGCCGGGCGCTGTGTGGCGACGCCTATGCGCTGGCCGCCCGGGTCAAGGCGCTGCGCGACGACACGCATGTGTTCCTGAACGACGGGGTCTACGGGTCGCTGACCGAGCTGCCGATGATCGGGGTGATCGACCGGATCGAAGTGCTGTCGCCGCAAGGCCAGAAGCGCCTGGGCGACGAGCTGCCGCGCATCATCTTCGGGCCGACCTGCGATTCGGTGGACCGGCTGCCGGGCGACATCCCGCTGCCGGGCGACCTGGCCGAAGGCGACTATGTCATCTGGCAGGGGATGGGGTCCTATTCGACGGTCACCAACACCCGGTTCAACGGCTTTGGCGACGTGCAGATCGCCACGGTCCTGACGCTGAAGCTCTGACAGGCTGCATATTCGCGTGACCTGACCGCGCCCGGCTGGACAAATCCCGCCGGGCGCGGAAGCATGGGGCCGGAGGTGCCGCGATGGAGCAGCTGAAATTCGGACTGGCCCAGCCGCTGACACGGCGCGAGGACCTGCGGTTCCTGACCGGCAAGGGGCGCTATGTGGCCGACCTTGTGCCGCAGGGCGCGCTGTGGGCGGTGTTCCTGCGGTCGGACCATGCGCATGGCGACATCCTTTCGCTGGACGTGGATGCGGCGCGGGCGATGCCCGGGGTGCATCTGGTGCTGACCGCTGACGATCTTCTGGCCGACGGCGTTACGCTGGGGATGAAAGGCGAACGCATCGACGCCCGCGACGGGGGCAAGGGCGCGGGGCCAGAGCGCCCGGTCCTGGCCCGCGGCCGGGTGCGATTTGTCGGCGAGGCGATTGCCGTGGTGGTGGCGGACAGCCCCGACGCGGCGCGAGATGCAGTCGAGGCTATTTCCTATGATATCAAGGAACTCCCTCCCGCTCTTCACCTGAAACCTGAAGAACCGACACTGCATCCCGAGGCCCCGCAGAACCGCGCCTTCGAGTATCTTTTCGGCGATGAGGCCGGGAC
>JAKQLM010000107.1 GCA_029567145.1 Pseudomonadota bacterium | reverse complement strand
GCTGCCGCTGGCGGATGACGCAGGCAACAGGACGCTGCTTGGGGCGTTAAGTCTTGTCCCCGAAGCCCGAAGCGCCTGCAAGTTTCAGGTTCTGGCCCGGCGGCAAGAGCGACTGGCCCAATTGGCGGTGGTGCCCACAAGCCCGGCCTTTGCGCCGCCAGAAACCGGCGTGCCGCTGCGTCGTCGCGGGCATCTGACGCTGGTGCATTTCAATGAATGAAAAAACGGCGGGACCAAGTCCCGCCGCTTTCATGATCGACTTGGGCTTTTAAAGCGCGACGCGACGGGCGGCTTCACGCTGCGAAGACAGCTCTTCTGCCACAAGGAAGGCCAGTTCCAGCGACTGCGAGGCATTCAGGCGCGGGTCGCAGGCGGTGTGGTACCGGTCGGCGAGGTTTTCATCACTGACAGCGCGCAGGCCACCGGTGCATTCGGTCACGTCCTTACCGGTCATCTCGAAATGCACGCCACCGGGGACGGTGCCCTCGGCCTTGTGGATCGAGAAGAACTCACGGACTTCGCGCAGGACGGAATCGAAGGGCCGGGTCTTGTAACCGGACGCCGCCTTGATCGTGTTGCCGTGCATCGGGTCGCAGGACCAGGTGACCTTGGCCCCTTCGGATTGAACAGTCTTGATCAGACGCGGCAGGTGGTCGCCGACTTTTCCTGCGCCAAAGCGGGCGATCAGGGTCAGGCGGCCCGCTTCGTTTTCCGGGTTCAGCTTGGCCATCAGCACCTTCAAGTCGTCCGCCGTGGTCGACGGGCCGCACTTCAACCCGATCGGGTTCAGGACCCCCCGGCAGAATTCGACATGCGCGCCGTCCGGCTGACGGGTGCGGTCGCCGATCCAGATCATGTGACCCGAGCCTGCAACGTTCTGACCGGTGATGCTGTCGACGCGGCACAGCGCCTCTTCATATTCCAGCAGCAGCGCCTCGTGGCTGGTGTAGAAGTCCACCCGCGCCAGTTCGTTCGCGGTGTCGCTGTTCACACCAGCCGCGTTCATGAAGTCCAGCGCGTCGGAAATCCGGTT
>JAKQLM010000093.1 GCA_029567145.1 Pseudomonadota bacterium | reverse complement strand
CGAAGGCTGGGACTATGTCCGCGCCGACGCGCTGCCGTGTGAGGAGCGGGTGGGCCTGACCGGGACCAAGACCACGTTCCAGAACGTGCTGGTGTTCCGCCGGGTCGTTGGCGCGTCCGGGGTCGCCCCCGGTGCGCGGCTGTTGCTGCAGGACCCGTCGCCCGCCGCTGCCGCGCCGCGTCTGGGGCCTGCCGAGGCGCCGGTCCCCGCCTCGGCCCCGCCGGTCGGGCCGGTCAAGCCCGGCCTTGCGGCCGAGTGATCAACCTGCGGCCTTGATCGCCTGCGGCAGGCTTTCCGCAACGATATCCAGCGCCGGATCATCGCCCAGGCTGATGCGGATGCAGCGGTCCAGGGGGGCGACACCGGGCATCCGGATGAAGACGCCCCGCTTGCTCATCTCGGCCAGGATCCGGCGCGCATGGTCGCCGTCGCGGCCGCAGTCGATGGTGACGAAATTGGTGGCCGAGGGCAGCGGCACAAGGCCGTTCGCCGTGGCGATGGCCGACAGCCGGGCGCGGGCCGCAAGGGTCCGGGCCTGCACGCTGTGCAGCCAGTCCTGATCCTGCAACGCGGCCAAGGCTCCGGCCTGCGAAATCCGGCCCATCCCGAAATGGTCGCGCACCTTGTCGAAGGCCAGCGCAAGATCGGGGTTGGTGATCGCATATCCGACGCGGGCCCCCGCCATCCCATAGCCCTTTGAAAACGTGCGCATCCGGATCACCTGCGGGTGGTCGGCGGGGATGTCGGGCACGGTGCCGGGCGGGGCAAGGTCGGCATAAGCCTCGTCCAGGATCAGAAGCGTGTCGTCGGGCAGGTTCGCCACCATGTCCCGCACCACCGCGGCGGGGTGGGCGCTGCCCATCGGGTTGTCGGGGTTGGCGAAGTAGATCAGCCGGGCGCGGGTGGCCTTTGCGGCGTCCAGCAGGGCCTGTGGGTCCTCGTGGTCGGCCTTGTAGGGCACGCGGGACAGGTCGCCGCCGTAGCCCGCGACGTGGAAGTTGAAGGTCGGATAGGCGCCAAGGCTGGTCACGACGGGCGTGCCGGGATCCAGCGTCAGGCGGCAGATCAGGCCCAGCAGACCGTCGATCCCCGGCCCGACCGCGATATGCGCCGGTGTCACCCCGTGATGCGTGGCAAGCGCCTGTTTCAGATCGTGAATTTCCGGGTCGCCATACATCCAGACATCGCTTGCGGCGGCCTTCATCGCGGCGATGGCGCGGGGCGAGGGGCCAAAGAGCGATTCATTCGCCCCCAGCCGGGCGCGAAACGGGGTGGTGCTGCGGCGCTCCAGCGTTTCGGGGCCGGTGAAGGGCACGGTGGAGGGCAGGCTTGCGGCATGCGGGGTCAGAAAGCGGCTCATGCCGGGCAGGCTGGCATGGGGCGGGGCGGGGTGCAAGCCGGTTGCCAGGGCGGGCGACGGGCTGGCGCAAGGGTCGGCGGCGGACCTGCGACAGTTTGGCGGGCGGCAGCGGGTCGTAATCGCCCCTGGGTTGATCAGGATCAAAGAGCGTGGCGCGACCGGGATGCCACCTGCGGCCAGACGGACCACAACAGGAAGACTGCCATGCAGAGACTGATCCCGGGGCTTGCGATGACGATGGCTTTGGCTGGCCCAGCGGTGGCGGACCCGCTGCGCGACATGGCGCTGGGGCTTTTCGGCCCCCTGCCGGATGCGGTGACCGAGGTGGAGGGCGTCCCCGTGACCCCGGCGCTGGTCGATCTGGGGCGGGTCCTGTTCTTTGATCCGCGGCTGTCGGCGCAAGGGCAGCTGTCCTGTGCGGGGTGTCACGACCTGGCCAGCGGCGGCGATGACGGGCGGGTGGTGATGGTCGGCCAGGACGGGACCGAGGGGCTGCGCAACACCTCGACCGTGCTGAACGCGGTGCTGAACGATGTGCATTTCTGGGACGGGCGCGAGGCGGACCGTGCGCTGCAGGCCGGGGGGCCGGTGCGGGCGGGGCTGGCGCTTCTGGACGCGCCCGAGCCGATGCTGGCGCGGCTGCAGGCGGTGCCGGGCTATGGTGACCTGTTCTTGGCCGCCTTTCCGGGCGAGCCGATCACCGCCGACAGTCTTGCGCTGGCGCTGGAGGCCTTTGCCGCGACGTTGCTGACGCCCGCCCCGTTCGACGCCTGGCTGAAGGGCGACGACAGCGCCCTGTCGGCCGAGGCCAAGGCCGGGGTGCAGCTTTTCAACGACCGGGGCTGTTCGCTGTGTCATTACGGGCCGATGTTGGGCGGGGCCGACTATTATCCGCTGGGCCTGGTCGAGCTGCCGGGCATCGACATCAAGGCCGCAGACGAGAGTGCGGCGGGAGAGGGCGTGGACGAGTTCGTCTTCCGCACCGCCCCCTTGCGCAACGTGGCGCTGACCGCGCCGTATTTCCATTCCGGCAAGGTCGCGGATCTTGCGGGCGCGGTGGATGTGATGGCGGCGGGCCAGCTGGGCAGCCCGCTGGCGCCCGAAGAGACGGCGCAGATCGTCGCCTTCCTGGACAGCCTGACCGGCAGTCTGGAGATCACGCCGCCCGTTCTGCCCTAAGGCAGCGTCAGCGCAGGAACTTGCGGCGGCTTTCCTCGGCGATGGCCTGCCGCAGTTCCAGCCGGGCAAGCTCGGCCATGGCGGCGTTCTGCGCGGATGCATCGGTCAGGGTGGCAAGCAGGGCGCGTTGTGCAAGCACCTGTTTCTTCAGGATGATCTCTTCCGGAAGCACCCCCGCCTCGGCCATGATGCGAAAGCCGACCGCGTCGCCGGGCGACACGAAGGCATCGTCGGGCCGGTCGGGCAGGGGCTTGCCCTCACCTTCCAGACCCTGAAGCTGGCCTGTCAGGCGGGCTTTCTGGATCTGTCGTTCGGCCAGGCGGGAAAGCCAGGACATGCGCGTCACCTCTGGCCGGAAGATGGGCGTTTCGGCGGGGCTGTGCAAGACCCTAGGGCGCGGGGCTGTAGGCGACGGTCAGGGTGTAGTCGGTCAAGAGGGGCGCACGACCCAGCCTGGCCAGGTCCTCGGTCGAGGGGGCCAGGCCGACCAGGCTGATTGTCAGGCCCGCCACGGTCGCATCGCGGGTGCCGTCGTCGCACAGGTTGCACAGGACGATCTGCTGCGCCGCGCCCGAGGCGGGAAGGACGGTGATTTCCGCGCGGATCATGCCTTCCCAGTAGCAATCGACCTGCGCGGGGCAGCGTTGGTCGACAAGGCCGGTCAACAAAAGCCTGTGCCCGGTCTTGGGGACCGTCACGCCCGCGCCGCCCGTCAGGGACAGCGTCGGCAGCGGGTCGGTGGAATTGCCCAGGGCCGGGCCGGCCAGAGCGACGGCAAGGGCGAAAAGCAGCGGGCGCATGGCGGTATCCTTTCCGGGGGTTCGCGTCAGTGTGACGTTTCTTCCCCGGAAAGGCTTGGTCCGGTTTTCCTCAAGCGCCGAAAATCAGCCCAGGTCGGCAAGGCGGGTCAGCGCCTCGGTGATCTTTGCGGCTTCCTCTTGCCGGGCTTCCAGGTTGGACTGGGCTTCCATCACCACATCCTCGGGTGCGGACTTGGCGAAGTTCGGGTTGTCGAGTCGCCCTTTCAGGCCGCCGATTTCGCGCGTCAGCTTGTCCAAGGCCTTTTGCAGGCGGGATTTTTCCTCGGCGATGTCGATCAGGCCCTGCAGCGGGATCGCATAGGCCGCGCCTTCGGCGTTGACGGCGATGCTGCCCTTGGGGGCGAGGCCTTCGGTGACAGTCTCGACGCGGGCAAGGCGCTTGATCAGCGTTTCGTTGCGGCTGAACGCCTGGCGGGCCTCGTCGGTCAGGCTGGTCGCCACGAGGTCGGCTTTCAGGCCCACCGGCACATGAACCTGCGCGCGGGCGCTGCGGATGTCGTCGATCAGCGTGGTGACGAAGGTCATTTCGCGCGTTGCGGCCTGGTCGATCAGGGTCGCGGGCAGCGTCGGCCAGTCGGTGTGAACGAGGAGCTTTTCGCGCTTGCCGGTGGTGCCCCACAGCTCTTCGGTGATGAAGGGCATGAAGGGGTGGAGGAGGATCATGCTCTGGTCAAGGACCCAGGCCATCGTCGCGCGGGTCTCAGTCGCGTCGGGGCCGTCGAACAGGGGTTTGGCGAATTC
>JAKQLM010000032.1 GCA_029567145.1 Pseudomonadota bacterium | reverse complement strand
CGACGCTGATCCCGACGCTGCTGCTCAAGCAACCCTATGCCAGCACGCTTGAAACCGGCGTCACCCCGGACGCCCTGCAAGGTCTGCTCAAGACTTCGCGGATGCTGGACGACATCCTGAACCGCGTTCCCCTGCGGTCGGCCCCCTACATCGGCGCGTCCGCTTTCGCCCACAAGGCGGGCCTGCATGCCAGCGCGATCCTGAAGGACCCCACGACCTACGAACACATCGACCCGGCCCTCGTCGGCAACGAACGCGTCATCCCGATGTCGAACCAGGCCGGCCAGTCGAACCTGCGCGCGCGGCTGGAAGCGGCGGGGATCACCGTTGATGCGAAGGACCCGCGCCTAGGCCGGATCATCGAGACGGTCAAGGACCGCGAAGACCAGGGCTATGCCTACGACGGCGCGCAGGCGTCCTTTGAACTGGTGGCGCGGCGGGAACTGGGCCTGTGCCCGGAATTCTTCGAGGTCAAGCGCTACCGGGTCACGGTCGAGCGGCGCAAGAACAAGTACGACCGGATGGTCAGCCTGTCCGAGGCGGTGGTGGTGGTCAAGATCGGCGACCGCAAGAACATGTCGGTCAGCGACAGCATGGACGAGGACGGCCACGACCGCGGCCCGGTCAACGCGCTGGCAAAGGCGCTGGCCAAGGACCTTGGTCCCTATCAGGCCTGCATCGACGACATGAAACTGGTCGATTTCAAGGTCCGCATCACCAATGGCGGGACCGAAGCCGTGACCCGCGTCATCATCGACAGCGAGGACGACCAGGGCCGCCGCTGGTCCACCGTCGGGGTCAGCGCCAACATCGTGGACGCCAGTTTCGAGGCGCTGCTGGATGCGATCCAGTGGAAGCTGATCCGCGACTTCGGGGCCAAGAAGTGAGCGTGGCGGCCTGCGCCGATCTGGTCCAGCGGGGGGACCCGGACCGGTTCCGTGCGGTCATGGCCGCCCCCCAGCACGCCCGTGCGCAGCTTTTCCCGCTGTACGCCTTCAACCTGGAAATCGCCCGCGCGCCCTGGGTCACCCAAGAGGTCCTGATCGCGGAGATGCGGCTGCAATGGTGGCGCGACGTGGTGGAAAACGCGGCCTCGGGCGCGGCGAAAGCGCATGAGGTGGCAGGGCCGCTGCATGACCTGATCCGCGATTTCGGGCTTCCCGTTGCCGCACTGGACCGTCTGATCGCCGCGCGCCGCTGGGACATCCACCGCGAGCCGCATGCCGATCTGCCCGCGCTGCAGGACTATCTCGAGGACACCGGGGCCGGCCTGATGTGGCTGGCCGCGCGGACGCTGGGGGCCCCGGATGCCGCCGAACCGGCGGTGCGCGCCCATGGCTGGGCGACGGCTGCGGCAGGCTATCTGCGCGCGGTGCCGGAATTGCGGGCCCGGGGGCGCCAGCCCTTGCCCGCAGGGACCGCGACCGAAGATCTGGCGCGGATGGGCCTTGAAAGGCTTGCCACCGCGCGCGCCGGCCGCAAATCCGTGCCTGCCGAGGTGGCCCCCGCGCTGCTGGCTGGCTGGCAGGCGGAACCGCTGTTGAAACGGGCGCTTGCGGGCGAAGGCCCACCGCTCGAGCTGCCAGAGGTCCAGCGCCGCGGGCGATTGCTTTGGCAGGCCGTCACGGGCCGCTGGTAGACCCTGACGCGCCTAGCTGCGCAGCTCTTGTGGCCGCAGCCACAGCCAGATCAGCGCCCCGCCTGCCAGGATCAGGAACGGCAGCATGGCCAGGTTCACCATCTGCCAGCCCGCCTGCACCGACCCGCCCGCGCAATTCATCAGACCGCCGGACGAAAAGCTGGCCATCGTCACCCCGCCAAAGACCACAAGGTCGTTCAGCCCCTGCAGACGCCCACGCTCTTCCGGGCGCTGGGCCGAGGTCAGCATCGTGGTCGCGCCGATGAAGCCGAAATTCCAGCCAAGACCCAGAAGGATCAGCGCGATGAAGAAGTTCTCAAGCTGCACGCCGGCCATCGCCACGGCCCCGGCCCCGGCCAGGATCGTCAGGCCAAGCGCGATGATCCGTTCGGTTCCGAAGCGGGCGATCAGGTGGCCGGTAAAAAAGCTGGGCGCATACATGGCCAGCACATGCGCGGTGACCACATCCGCCGCGTCGCCCTTGTCAAAGCCGCAGCCGACCACCGCCAGCGGCGACGAAGTCATGACCAGGTTCATCAACGCATAGGACACCGTGGCGCAGATCATCGCGACCAGGATCGTGGGGTTGCGCAGAAGTTCGGACCGCGAACGACCGACCGGAGCGCCCGCAACCCGCGCTGCGACGGTCGGGATCCTCAGCGCCAGAAACAGCGCCGATCCGGCGACGTTCAGCACGATCACCGCAAGATAGGCCCCCAGGAACGGCACCGCCATGGCATCGGCGGTGACCTTGACCAGTTGCGGGCCGACAACGGCGGACAAGAGGCCCCCCGCCATCACCCAGCTGATCGCCTTTGGCCGGAACGATTCAGACGCGGTATCGGTGGCGGCAAAGCGGTAAAATCCGTTGGCGGACATGTAGATGCCGGAACACAGGGCCCCGATGCAGAAGATCACGAAACTGCCCGTCGACAGGCCATAGGCCCCGATCGCGGCCCCGACCGCGCCCCCTGCGGCCCCGAAAAAGAACCCGGCCCGGCGACCAAAGCGCTGCATCAGCGCCGAAAGCGGCGTGGCGGTCAGCATCGACCCGATCACCATCATCGTGATCGGCAAGGTCGCCCAGCACTTGTTCGGCGCAAGGCTGGACCCTGCCAGCCCGGCGATGGTGAAGATCATCGGCAGTTGTGCGCCAAGGATGGCCTGGGCGGCGACAAGCACAAGGACGTTGCGGCGGGCGGTCGAGTCTGTGGTCATGTCGCATGGGTAGAAGGCGACGGGACGCGGGGCAAGGGGAAAGCGGGTTGCCTCCGGCGGGGATATTTGGGCAAAGAGGAACCATGGTGGGACGGATCATCCAATCGCTGGACTGTGTTGCCGAAGGCTGTGCCTGGCTGGCGGCGCGCGAGCCTGCCTTTGCCCGCGCGCTGCCCCTGGTCGGCGCGTTGCCTCTGCGGCGCGAGCCGGACGGGTTTGCCGCGCTGCTGCGGGCCATCGTCGGGCAACAGGTCAGCGTCGCCTCGGCCCGGGCGATCTGGGCCCGGCTGGAGGCGGCGGGGTTGTCGGACGTGGCTGTGATGGCGGCTGCGACGGACGACGATCTGCGCGCGGCGGGCCTGTCGCGGCAGAAGGCGCGCTATGGGCGGGCCCTGGCGCAAGCCGGCATTGATTTCAGCGCCTTGCGCGACATTCCTGACAAGGGCGTCGTGGCGACCCTGACGGCCGTGCCGGGGATCGGGGTCTGGACCGCCGAGATCTACGCAATGTTCGCGTTGGGCCGGGCCGATGTGTTCGCGCCCGGCGATCTTGCGCTGCAAGAGGCGGCGCGGATGCTGTTCGACCTTCAGGCGCGACCAACGGAAAAAGCGCTACGGGCGATGGCCGAGGCCTGGTCGCCCTGGCGGTCGGTTGCGGCGCGCATTCTGTGGGCTTACTACAGGGTCGCACGCGAACGCGAAGGGATCATGTGATGCGGGAATTGCGGTTTGGCCGGAAAGGCCCGGCCAAGGGCGAGGCGACGGGTCTGGTGGTCTTTCTGCACGGCTACGGGGCGGACGGGGCGGACCTTCTGGGCCTGGCCGATGTGCTTGGCCCGCATCTGCCCGGCGTTGCCTTTGTCGCTCCGGACGCGCCAGAGCGCTGTGTCGGCGGCGGTTTTGGCCATCAATGGTTTCCGATCCCGTGGATCGACGGATCGCCCCAGGCGGCGGCGGATGCCGGTCTTGCCGCGTCGGCTGCGGATCTTGACGGCTTTCTGGACGCATGCCTGGCCGAGGAGGGTCTGACGCCCGACAGGATGGTGCTGGTCGGGTTCAGCCAGGGCGCGATGATAAGCCTGCATGTCGCCCCGCGCCGTCCGCTGGCGGTGGCCGGGGTGGTGGCGATTTCCGGACGGCTGTTGCAGCCCGACCGCCTGGCGCGCGAGACACAGGTGAAGCCGCCGGTCCTGCTGGTGCATGGCGACCAGGACGCGGTGGTACCGTTCGGCGACATGGCCAAGGCGGGCGAGGCGCTGGTCGCGGCGGGCTTTTCGACCTTTGGCCACGTCATGCAAGGCAGCGGTCACGGCATCGCGCCGGACGGTCTTGGCGTGGCGTTGCAGTTCATCACCGAACGCCTGGCCAAGAGTTAAGCCCTGGTCAGGCCGCCCCCGCCGGAACGGGGACGGCCGAACGTTTGCGGCTTAGAACCGCAGCGCGACCTTGGCCTTGATCGTGGTCGCGTCCAGATCGACGCCCGAGTCGTCGAAGTCGTCGAACTGGTGCTGCAGAAGCTCGCCACCCACCGACCACTTGTCGCTGATGGCATAATCCATGCCCGCACCGATGAAGTAGCCGGTGTCCGACAGTTCGGCCCCGCTCACCGTGGCCGAGGCATGGGCCGCCCCGACGGTGCCGTACACCAGGCTGCGCCCGAACTTTGCGCCGCCGATCAGCTTCAGCCGGGCGACATCGTCCAGCGTGTCGCCGTCCACTGCGCCAAGGTCGATGCTGGCCTTGTCCCAGTCAAGCTCGGTGCCCACGACATACTGGCCCATGTCCCAGCGATAGCCGCCGTGGACGCCGCCCAGGGTGCCATGACCATCAAGGCCCGACCCGTTGGAATCGATGTCGGCATAGCCAAGCTGCGCCCCGACATAGGCACCCGACCAATCGACCTCGGGCTGCATCACCGGCTCGATCACCGGCGTGAGAACGGGTTCGGGCTCGACCGCAATCGGACCGCCGGCCAGCGCCGGGGATGCGAGGGCTGCGACGGCCAGTACCGCTACGATGGATTTCATTTTTTTCTCCTTGTTCCGGCTGCCCGCAAGGGAGGCGCGGGCCGCTCGTGCACAAGGCTGGGGTCTGGGACGGTCGGGGACAATGCCCCCTCACGGGCGCTTGATGACCCGTGTCCTGCCTTGGGCGACCCAGCGCCTAGCGCGTGACCGGGTTCTGGCCGAAAGCCGCCGGTTCCCGGACGTCACGCCCGGTCGGCAAGAAGCAGCCACTCGGATTCGGCGCTGTCGAGTGCCGACTGACGCTCGCTCAGCGCCTCGGTCGCCTTGCGGAACTTGACCGGCTCGCGGGTGTAAAGTTCGGGCGTCTCCAGCAGGACCAGAAGCTTGCCGATCTCGGATTCCAGCCGGTCGATCAGGGCGGGAAGCTCGTCCAGGCGCTTTCGTTCGGTAAAGGTCAGGCCGCCGGCTTTGGCAACCTCGGGCCTGGAGGCGTCGGGCGATGCAGCTTCGGATCGGGCGCTTGCGGCGCCGCGTGCGGCCGGTCGGGTCCCGTCCGGTGCCGGGTCGGGACGCTGGGCGGCATAGTCGGACCAGCCACCGGGATAGACGGTCGCACGGCCCTGCCCCTCCAGCGCGACGGTCGCCGTGGCCACCCGGTCGATGAAATCGCGGTCGTGGCTGACCAGCAGGACCGTGCCGTCGTATTCGCCCAGGATGTCCTGCAACAGATCCAGCGTTTCGACGTCAAGGTCGTTGGTCGGTTCGTCCAGGATCAACAGGTTCGACGGCTGAGCCATCAGCTTTGCCAGCAAAAGCCGGGCCTTTTCGCCGCCCGACAGGCTGCGCACCGGCGCGCGGGCCTGGCTTTCGTCGAACAGAAAGTCCTTGAGGTAACCCACCACATGCCGCGGTTGCCCGCGCACCATGACCTGATCCGCCGATCCCGACACCCGCATCAGGGGGTCGCCGGTCAGGTTGTCCCAAAGGCTGGCTTCCGGGTCCAGCCGGGCGCGGGTCTGGTCAAAGACAGCGATCTCCAGGTTTGTGCCAAGCGTCACCCGGCCCTGATCGGGTTCAAGCTCGCCCGTCAGCAGCTTCAGAAGCGTGGTCTTGCCCACCCCGTTCGGCCCGACAAAGGCCACCCGGTCCCCGCGCAGGATGCGCAGGCTGAAGTCGCGGATGATCGGCTTGTCCCCATAGGTCTTGGCGATCCCGTCCGCCTCTATCACCTTCTTGCCCGAGGTCGTTCCCGCCTCGAAGGCCAGGGCCGCCGTGCCCTGCCGCCGGATCTGGGCAGATCGGTCGGCGCGCAGCACCTGCAGCGCGCGCACCCGGCCCATGTTGCGCTTGCGCCGGGCGCTGATGCCTTCGACGGCCCATTTCGCCTCGGCCTTGATCTTGCGGTCCAGCTTGTGGCGCGCATCGTCCTCCTCGGCCCAGACACCTTCGCGCCAGTCTTCAAAGCCGTCGAACCCCGCATCGCGGCGGCGCAGGTCGCCCCGGTCAAGCCACAGCGTCGCCCGGGTCAACGCGCGCAGAAAGGCGCGGTCGTGGCTGATCAGGACAAAGCCCGCGCGGGTCTGGGACAGCTCGGCTTCCAGCCATTCGATCGCCTGGATGTCCAGATGGTTGGTCGGTTCATCCAGCAGCATCAGTTCCGGTGCCTCGGCCAGAAGCTTGGCCAGCGCCGCCCGCCGACGTTCACCGCCGCTGGCGGTCGCGACCGGGGTGGCGGGATCGAACTTCAGCCCCTCGGCCACGACGGCCAGCCGGTAGTCCATGCCTTCGGGCAGGTTGGACGCAGCGAAATCACCCAGCGTGGCAAAGCCCGCCAGGTCGGGGTCCTGCTCCATGTAGCCAACGGTCACGCCCGGTGCGACGCTGCGAATGCCGCTGTCCGCCTCGACCTGCCCTGCCATCAGCTTCATCAGCGTGGACTTGCCGCTGCCGTTGCGCCCGACCAGCGCGATCCGGTCACCGGGCTGGACGGTCAGAGAGACCTCGTCCAGAAGGGGATTGCCGCCAAAGGTCAGCGAGACTGTGTTCAGTTGCAGAAGGGGTGCGCGTGCCATGGCCGCGAGGTAGAGGCGGATTTGACCGGCGTCAACGTATCGTCACCGATGCCGTGCCAGAAACGGCAAATCAATTGGAGTATGCGCGATGGCCCCGCTGGACGGAATCACGATCCTTGACCTGACTCATGTGCTGGCCGGGCCCTTCGCCACCCACACGCTGCAGGACCTTGGCGCGCGGGTGATCAAGGTCGAACGGCCCGGGACTGGCGACGATACCCGCGCCTTTCCGCCGTTTGTCCAAGGCGAAAGCGCCTATTTCGCCGTGCTGAACGCAGGCAAGCAATCCATCGCGCTGGACCTCAAGGACGCGGCCGACCGGGCGATCCTTGACCGGCTTCTGGCGCGGGCCGATGTGCTGGTCGAAAACTACCGTCCCGGGGTGCTGGCGCGGCTGGGCTATGGCTGGGACGTGCTGCAGGCCCGTCATCCCGGACTGATCCTTGCCTCGGTGTCGGGCTTTGGCCAGACCGGGCCGGATGCGGCGAAACCGGCCTATGACATGGTGGTGCAGGCGCGCGGCGGGGTGATGTCGATCACCGGCGAAACGGGCGGCCCCCCGGTCCGGGTCGGGGCCAGCATCGGCGACATCGTCGCGGGGATGTTCCTGACCCAGGGCATTCTGGCCGCGCTTTATGACCGGACGCGGACCGGGCTGGGGGCCTGGGTCGATGTGGCGATGCTGGATGCGCAGCTGGCAATCCAGGAACATGCGGTTGCGCTGGCTTCTGTCACCGGGGTGGCCCCCGGACCGACCGGAGCGCGGCATCCCACGATCACGCCCTTTGCCACCTTTCGCGCCGCCGACGGGTTCGTGGTGATCGCGGCCGGGAACGATGCGATATTTTCCCGGCTGTGCGCCGTGCTGGGTCTGGCGATTGCGGCCGATCCCCGCTTTGCCACCAATGCCGCGCGCTGCGACAACAATGCCCTGCTCAAGCGCCTGATCGAGGCCGTGACCCTGGGCGAAACCGTCGCGCACTGGATTGCGGTGCTGGAGGCGGCGGGCCTGCCCACCGCCCGCGTGCAGGACATGGTCGAGGTGCTGCGCGACCCGCAACTGCTCGCCCGCAACATGGTGTTGCCGATCACCGCGCGCGACGGCGGCCCGGCCTTCACCGCGACCGGCAATCCGGTCAAGCTGTCCAGCCTGCCCGAACGCGACAATCGCCCCCCGGCCCCCGCGCTGGACGGGGATCGGGGGGCAATTCTGTCGTGGCTGGACCAGGCTCAGGCCAAAGCCGGATCCTGACGCGCGCCCAGGGCCATCGGAATCAGATACAGCGCCAGGAACACCGCGTTCGCCCCGACGTTCAGTGCAGCCCCCGCGGCAACCGACGCCAGACTGTCCACGACGAACCACGCCAGGATCGACCGGCGGATGATCGCCCGAACGGCTTCTGGCGCCTGCTGCATCGGCTGACCGGCAAGCATCCAGATCATCACGCCCCAGCCCAGCATCACACCTCCGCCAATGGCCAGGGGCAGACGCGTTTCGGGCGCGGCAAGGCTTTGTCCACCATCGAACGGCCAGATCAGCAGGTCTGCCAGCAGGCGAACCGGCAGGTTCAGCGCGGGCAAGGCCGCCACGGCCAGCACGATCCCCGTCGCCAGCGTCACCGCGGCGGCAAGCCGCAGGCCTTTCTGTTCGGATGTCATCTTCGTCTCCTTCGGTTGATGTGCCGCCAGAAAAGCCTGTCCCCCGGAGGCAAACCAATTCCCTGCAAGGTAAGTGTTTCACCCCACGCCTTGTGCTACGCTGTCCGCCCATCCGACCAGAGGCCGCCATGCACGACTTTCCCACCGCCCTGCGCACCTGGCGCCATACCCGCCGTCTAAGCCAGCTTGACCTGGCCTGCGAGGCCGACGTGTCGCCCCGGCACCTGGCGTTTCTTGAAACCGGACGCTCGCGCCCGTCGCGGGGGATGGTGGTGCGGTTGGCCCAGGTGCTTGGACTGCCACGCGGCGACCAGAACGGCCTTCTGACCCTGGCCGGGTTCGCGCCGCAGTTCCCCTCGCTGCCGCTGGACGATGCCGAGATGGGTCAGGTCCGGCAGGCGATGGGCTGGATGATCGACCGTCACGCGCCCTACCCCGCCCTGATCCTGGACCGGCTTTGGCGGATCGTGGCGCTGAACGGCCCGGCGCAGCGGCTTTTCGGTCCTGCGGGCTTTGCCGAAGGCAGCAGCCTTCTGGCTGCGCTGGCGACGCCCGATGTCTTTGCAGCGCTGATCGAGAACTGGGTCGAGGTCGGCCACCACACGCTGCTGCGGCTCAAGGCCGAAAGCGCCCGCGCCGGGGGGATTGCCGAGCTGGACCGGACTGTCGCGGCCCTGGCCGCGAACCCCGCCATCGCCGCGTTCCAGCCGGGGACAACCGGGCGGGCGGTCCTGCCGACGATCTACCGGCTGGGCACACAGCGGCTGGCGCTGTTCTCGACCTATGCCCAGTTCGGCTCTGCCGAAGAGGTTGGCCTGTCCGACATGAAGATCGAGCTGATGTTCCCGGCCGATGCGGCGGCCACGGCGGTCCTGATCGGGCAGGCCGGCTGATCCGGGTCCGGAACCGTTCGCAAAGGTTCGCAAATTTCTTCGACGTCTTCTGGCCCGGCTGATAGGGTCGGCCCCATGCCGTTTCGCAGCCTTGACCCGACCCCGATCCTGACCACCACCGACCGCCTGCAGCGCCGGATCGCGGAACGGTTTCCCGACCGGGGTCTGACCCTGGTCGCCGCCGAGGTTGCCGCCCTGGCCCGCGATGCCCGCGACGAGGTTCAGCGCCTGACCCCGCCGATCTGGGGCCTGCGTGCCGTGGTCGGGCTGACAGTCCTTGTCGGCGCGGCGGTGTTTCTCTGGATCGGCTCGATCATCCCGCTGAACCAGGTCGGGCGCGCGGCGATCGGGTCGGTCGAAGGGGTCGAGGCGGCGATCAACACACTGCTTCTGGCCGGTCTGGGACTGGTGGCGCTGATCCGGCTGGAGGCGCGGGTCAAACGGCAGCGCGTGGCACGACGGCTGCACGAACTGCGCTCGGTCATCCATGTCATCGACATGCATCAGTTGACCAAGGACCCGGTAACGCTCGACCCAGACTATCGCCCGACCGACGCCTCGCCGCCTCATGATCTGGATGCCGTCGGCCTGTCGCGCTATCTGGACTATTGCTCCGAGCTTCTGGCCCTGACCGGCAAGCTGGCCGCGCTTTACGCGCAGGCGGTCCCGGACGAAGGCGTCGCCCAGGCGGTCAATGACATCGAGCTTCTCGGCTCCAGCCTGTCGCGCAAGATCTGGCAGAAGATCAGCCTGATCGACACGAAACCTGCGCCCCGACGCAAGCGCATGCCGGAATAGCTGCCGCATCTGCCGCTTCCGGTCCTTGCAACCGCCCCCGCCCGGTTTACAACCGGCTAGCGCAGACCGACCGGGCCAGAAAACCATGACAGACGACGCACTTGTGATCTTCACGCCTTCGGGCAAACGCGGCCGCTTTGCCTTGGGCACACCCGTCCTGACCGCTGCGCGGCAGCTTGGGGTGGATCTCGATTCCGTCTGCGGCGGGCGCGGCATCTGTTCCAAATGCCAGATCACGCCCGGCTATGGCGAGTTTTCCAAACATGGCGTCACGGTCGAGGCGGACGCCTTGTCCGACTGGAACGCAGTCGAGGATCGCTACAAACGCATCCGCGGCCTGATCGACGGGCGGCGGCTGGGCTGCCAGGCCAAGGTGATGGGCGATGTCGTGATCGACGTCCCCCCCGAATCGCAGGTTCACAAGCAGGTGGTCCGCAAACGGGTCGAGGCGCGGGAAATCCGCATGGACCCCAGCGTGCATCTGCATTTCGTCGAGGTGGCCGAGCCCGACATGCACGACCCTTCGGGCGATCTGGAGCGTCTGTCGGACGCCCTGCGCGACCAGTGGGGATTTCAGGACGTCACCATCGACCTGCCCGTCCTGACCACGCTTCAGCCGACCTTGCGCAAGGGCGAATGGAAAGTGACGGTGGCGCTGCACCAGGTGGCCGCGACCGATACGCCGCGGATCATGCAGGTCTGGCCGGGCCTTTACGAAGGCTCGATCTACGGCGTTGCGGTGGACCTGGGATCGACGACCATCGCGGGGCACCTGTGCGACCTGCGGTCGGGAGCGGTCGTGGCTTCTTCGGGCCTGATGAACCCGCAGATCCGCTTCGGCGAAGACCTGATGAGCCGGGTCAGCTATTCGATGATGAACCCCCAAGGCGCGGCCGAGATGACGGCGGCGGTCCGGCAGGCGATGAACACGCTTTTCGGCCAGCTTTGCGACGAGGCGAAGGTGGATCGCGCGCTGATCATGGATTCGGTCTTTGTCTGCAACCCGGTGATGCACCACCTGTTCCTGGGCATCGACCCCTATGAACTGGGCCAGGCCCCCTTTGCGCTGGCCACCTCGAACGCCTTGCGGCTGACGGCGCGCGACCTTGACCTGCAGATGCACCCCGCCGCGCGGGTCTATCTTCTGCCCTGCATCGCAGGCCACGTCGGCGCCGATGCCGCTGCCGTCGCCCTGTCCGAGGCGCCCGACAAGTCGGAAGACCTGATGCTGGTCGTCGATGTCGGAACCAACGCCGAGATCCTTTTGGGCAACACGACCAAGGTCCTGGCCTGTTCGTCCCCCACCGGCCCCGCGTTTGAAGGCGCGCAGATCTCCAGCGGCCAGCGGGCGGCACCGGGGGCCATCGAACGGGTGGAAATCGACCCCGTCACCAAGACCCCGCGCTTCAAGGTGATCGGCAGCGACCTGTGGTCCGACGAGCCCGGCTTTGACGCGGCGACGGCCACGACCGGAATCACCGGCATCTGCGGGTCCGGCATCATCGAGATGGTCGCCGAAATGCGGCTGGCGGGCATCGTCGACGCCCAGGGCCTGATCGGGTCGCCCGAACAGACCGGGTCGGATCGGCTTTTCCTGGACGGGCGGACCTATTCCTATCTGGTGCATGACGGATCGGCCAAAGGTGGGCCGAAGCTGACGGTGACCAACCGCGACATCCGCGAAATCCAGATGGCCAAGGCCGCGCTCTATTCCGGCGCGCGACTGCTGATGGACAAGTTCGGCGTCGATACCGTGGACCGGATCATCCTTGCGGGTGCGTTTGGCGCGCATATCAGCCCGAAACACGCGATGGTGCTGGGCATGATCCCGGACGCGCCCCTGAACAAGGTGTCCTCCGCCGGGAACGCCGCCGGGACGGGCGCCCGCATCGCCCTTCTGAACCGCGCCGCGCGTGCGGAAATCGAGGCGACGGTCCGCGACATCCACAAGATCGAGACCGCCATCGAGCCGCGCTTTCAAGAGCATTTCGTGAACGCCAGCGCGATCCCGAACGCGGTCGAGGCGTTCCCCCATCTTCTGTCCATCGTCAGCCTGCCGGACGTCAACTTCAACACCGGCAGCGGCGGCGGCGAAGGCGGGCGGCGCAGGCGGCGCGGCTAGGTCAAACCCTGCGGTCCGGCCGATCCTTCCGGCTTGCGCCGGAAAAGAAACGCCCTAACATGGGCTTATGTCCGACGATCCCATCGCCGATCTTCTTGCTGGCTGCGCCGCCGCTGACCGTGCGGCGTTCCGCACGCTTTATCGTGACAGTTCCGCGAAACTCATGGGTGTCCTGCTTCGTATCCTAAAGGAACGCGCGGAAGCGGAGGATGCCTTGCAAGAGGTTTATACACGGGTGTGGTTGCGCGCGGGTCGCTATGACCCGGCGAAAGGCCGGGGCATGACCTGGCTGATCGCGATTGCCCGCAACCTGGCCATCGACCGGCTGCGGGCGCGTCCTGCCACCAGCAGCGACGACGGGCTGGACCTGGTGCAGGACAGCACGCCCCGCGCCGAAACCCGGCTGATCGCCCTGGGAGAGGCGCGACGCGTCAGCGACTGCTTTGCGACACTGGAACCTGACCGCGCCGACGCCGTGCGCGGGGCATACCTGACCGGCCTTTCGTATATCGAGCTTGCCGCCCGTCATGCCGTGCCCCTGAACACCATGCGCACCTGGCTGCGTCGCAGCCTTCTGCGCCTGAAGGAGTGTCTGGACCAATGACCGACACTTTGACCCCGCAAGACGCTGACGACGCGCTGGCCGCCGAATATGTGCTGGGCGTGCAGGACCTGTCCGACCGTGCGGCCACGGAAACCCGGATCAAGCGCGATCCGGCCTTTGCCGACCTGGTGACGGCCTGGGAAAACCGCTTTGCCGGGCTGAACGACGGCTTCGAGGAGGCCCGCGCGCCCAACCTTCTGCCACGGATCGAGGCGCGGCTTTTCCCGGCAGCCAAATCCGCGCGACCTGCCCGGTTGCCGATGATGCGCTGGCTTTCTGGCGCCGCCTTTGCTGCGGCCCTTGTGCTGGTCGGGGTCGCCACCCTGGTGCCGCCGCGCCCCGACCTGGTCGCCGTGCTGGCGACGGCGGACAACCGGCTGTCCTACGAAGTGGCAAGCTATGGCGACCGGTTGCAGATCACCCGCGTCGCGGGGGTCCCCGCCGTTGCGGGCCAGGTGCACGAGCTGTGGGTGATCGCCCCCGGCGCGGCCCCGGTCTCTCTGGGTCTTCTGGCCGAGGGGCCGTTGGTCGTGACCTACCCCACCCCCCCCGTGGGCTGGGTTCTGGCGGTGTCGGTCGAACCGGCCGGCGGCTCGCCGATCGGCCAGCCCACCGGCCCGGTGATCCTGACCGCGCAGGTCGGGGCAAATATCTGATCACGTCCGCGTGATCAGACCCCAACCCTGAAACTTCGCCGGAAAGGTTTCGTTGCTTCGGGGGTGAGGCGGGACTGGCCCGCCCGAACCCCGAAGGGAAACGACCATGAAAGCTTTCAAACTGGCGACCGCAGTTCTGGCGCTCAGCACCGGCATGGCGCTGGCGGAAAACCCGATGGTGGGTGGCGCCGCGATGTACGAAGACAAGAACATCGTCGAGAACGCGGTGAACTCGGCCGATCACACCACGCTCGTCGCCGCGGTGCAGGCCGCTGGCCTGGTCGAAACCCTGTCGGGTGAAGGCCCGTTCACGGTCTTTGCCCCGACCAACGAAGCCTTCGCCAAGCTGCCCGCCGGGACTGTCGAGACCCTGCTGAAGCCCGAGAACAAGGACCAGCTCGTCAAGATCCTGACCTGCCACGTCGTTGCGGCTGACGCGATGTCGGACGCGATCATGAAGATGGTCGATGACGACAAGGGCGCGCATCCGGTCAAGACCGTGGGCGGCTGCGAATTCACCGCGATGTATGAAGGCGACAAGATCATGATCAAGGACGGTCAGGGCAACGTCGCCAACGTGACCATCGCTGACGTCAAGCAGTCGAACGGCGTGATCCACGTCATCGACACCGTGCTTCTGCCGGCGATGTAATCCCTTCTCTCCGGTGGAAAGGCCGGGACGGGGGCAGGTCACTCTGCCCCTGACCCGGCCGGCAGACGGGCCCCTGGGCTGGCAACAGTCCCCCTCTTTCCGGTCCTTGGGTCCGGCCAGGTCTTCGGGAATCCCCCGAAGACCTTTTTCATTTCCGACCCTCGGCTTCCCCCGCAGCCCCTTTCAAACCGTTGACCGGATGCGGACCCGCCTCTACGCTTCGCCCTGATTTTCATGACCCGGAGCCTTCGATGCGTTTTATCCCCCCCGTTGCTGCCGCGCTGCTGTGCCAGACCTTGCTGGCCTCTCCCCTTCTGGCCGAGGGCCGCTCGATCATCGTCCTGGATGCCTCGGGGTCGATGTGGGGGCAGATCGACGGTCGCGCCAAACTGGAAATCGCGCGTGAGGCGTTGGGCTCGGTCCTGACAGGCCTTGATCCCGCGACCGAGATCGGCCTGATGGCCTATGGCCACCGCGAAAAGGGCAGCTGCGAGGATATCGAACTGGTCGTGCCACCCGCCGCTGGAACCGCCCAGGCCATCACCGATGCCGCCAACGCGATGAAATTCCTGGGCAAGACGCCGCTTTCCGAGTCCGTCCGCCGCGCGGCCGCCGAACTGAAATCGACAGAAGCCAAGGCGACCGTCATCCTGATCACCGACGGGATCGAAACCTGCGAGGCCGATCCTTGCGCACTTGGCGCCGAACTTGAAGCCTCGGGCGTCGATTTCACCGCGCATGTCGTGGGCTTCGGCCTGACCGAGGAAGAGGGCAAGGCCGTTGCCTGTCTGGCCGAAAACACCGGCGGCAAGTACATCCAGGCCTCGGACGCGGGCCAACTGGTCGAGGCGCTGAAGACCACCGTCGTTGTTGCCGAACCCGAACCCGCGCCGGAACCGACCCCGGTGCCGCAACCTGCAGCGCTGGAAAAGAACTTCGACCCGGTCATCCTGCTTGCCGAAGGCCAGCTCGAACCCGCCGACGAGATCGTCGATGACGCCTATGTCGTTCTGCGCCTGATCGGGGCGGACGGCAGCCTGTCGGACGAAACGATCTCGGTCTATGGCCGCCAGACCGAACTTGTCCCCCCGGGCACCTACCGGATGGTCACCGAACTGAACGACGCCAAGGCCGAACAGGACGTGACGATCACCGCCGATGCGCTGGCCCAGCCGGAGATCGTGCTGAACGCCGGGGTGCTGAACCTGAAGCTGTACGCCTTCGAGGGCGGCGAGATCGAGACCGACGCCTTCTGGGAGGTGCGGGGGCCGGACGATGTGTCGGAATCCGGCTACGGCCAGACGCTGCATGTCTTCCCGGCCGGGGAATACAGTTTCCTCGCCAGCTTCGGCGCGGCCAAGGTGGAAGAGACGATCACCTTTGAAGCCGGTCAGCAGATCGACAAGGACGTGATCATCGGCACCGGTCTTGCCGTGGTCGAGGCCTTTTACGCCGAAGGCGTGCAGGTCGAAGGCGGCGACCATTTCGTCGAGATCTTCGAAGCCAAGAAGGACCTGGAAGGCAACCGCAAATCGGTGGGCTACGCCTATGGCGCGGGCGCGCAGTTTGACCTGCCGGGGGGCGATTACGTGGCGGTGGTCACCCTGGGTGCTGCGTCCGTCGAGGCACCCTTCACTGCGAAAGTCGGCGAGCGGGTGGACATCGTCGCCATGCTGAACGCGGGCGTGGCGGCGATCAGCTTTGGGGATGCGAACACCTTCCTGGAGGTGTTCAACGCGAAAAAGGACATCAACGGCAACCGCACGGCGGTCAACTATGGCTACGGGCCGCTGTGGCAATCGACCTACGCGGCAGGGGACTACGTGGCAGTCGTCGATTTCGCGGGCACCAAGACCGAGACGCCCTTCACCGTCAAGGCGGGCGAGCGGCTGGAGCTGACCATCACCCAACCCTGACGCGGCAACGGGGCCGGGGTGCTTGACCTTGGCCCCGGCTTGGCTTACCTGTCCGGCAACGCGGGTGTAGCTCAATGGTAGAGCAGAAGCTTCC
>JAKQLM010000179.1 GCA_029567145.1 Pseudomonadota bacterium | reverse complement strand
GGCGGGTGTGGCTTGGGCGGTCGGCACCACCGACGCGCTTCTGGCGATCTTCATTGACCCGATGACCTTGCGCCCGAATATCATGAGCTGGGTGGTCATGTTCGCCCCCCTTGCCATGGTGTTCGCGTTCGGCGCGCTGATCGGCCGGATGTCGGCGGCTGCGGCTCAGGTCTTCTTTTACGCCTTCGCGGCGGTGATGGGCCTGTCGATCGCCTGGATCTTCTCGGTCTTCAGCCTCGGCTCGATCTTCCAGACCTTCCTTGCAACTTCCGCAGGCTTTGCCGCCCTGTCACTTTACGGCTATGTGACGAAGCGTGACCTCGGCCCGCTGGGTGCGTTCCTGATGATCGGCCTGATTGGCCTGATCGTTGCGTCGGTGGCGAACATCTTCATCGGCTCGCAAGGCCTTGCCTTCGCGATCCCGCTGATCGGCGTGCTGATCTTCGCGGGCCTGACCGCCTATGACACGCAGCGCATCAAGAACGATTACATCCAGCACGCACAGGCGATGGACAGCGAGTGGCTTGGCAAATCCGCCATCATGGGTGCGCTGAACCTGTACCTCGACTTCATCAACCTGTTCATGTTCCTGCTGCAGTTCATGGGCAACCGCGAATAAGCCAGCACCCCACCTGAGGAAAGGGCCGGTCCTTGCGACCGGCCCTTTTCATTTCAACCCGGCGACAAAGGCCCCGACTTCGCGGCGCGACCGCAGGTGGATGACCTGCACCCCGGGCGGAGCCTTGGCGACCATCGTCGCGGTCGCGTCCTCCACGCCCAGCCGGTCGATCAGGAAATACCGCCAGAAGGCCCATTGATGCCGGGCATCCGTCTCGACCGACCCTTCGGGCAGGTCGGGCCGTTCCTGCCCGCGATGCCGCCACAGCCGCCGACAGACGCGCCACAGGCGCAGCAGCACCGGCAGGTCCAGCCAGATCAGCGTGTCGCAGTCCGCCAGCCGTGCCGAGAAGGTTTGCGGATAGTTGCCCTCCAGCACATAGGCGGGCAGCGCAAAGACCTGCGCCATCGCCGCGTCACGCTGGGGCGTGGGCACCCAGCGCCAGCCCTTGCGAAAGCAGATCCGCTCCAGATGATGCACCGGCAGGCCCAAGGCCCGGCCCATCACCATGGCCAGCGTGGACTTGCCCGCACCGGGGGACCCGACAATCATCACCCGCCGCATGGGCACCCCAAAATGAAAAAGGCCGCGCCCGAAGGTGCGGCCCGATCATGCAAAGATCAAGATGTTACTTGATCTTGCCTTCCTTGTACTCGACATGCTCCCGCTTGACGGGGTCATATTTCTTGACGACCATCTTTTCGGTCATCGTGCGGGCGTTCTTCTTGGTCACATAGAAGTGGCCGGTGCCCGCGGTCGAGTTCAGGCGGATCTTGATGGTGGCGGGCTTTGCCATGGTCGTTTCCTCTGCATCGGGGAATCCGTATCCCCCGGTGAAATCCTTGAAGCCCGCCTTTTAGCCACGCGGGCGGCAGAGTCAACCGCGAAACCGGACCGGCCGTGATCAAAATCGGTTCCCGGGGGAAACCGGCCGAATTCTGATGCGCGGAGAGCCTGTAAGCCGGATTTTGTCCACCCCGGACCGTGATCCGGGGCTGGATGACCATTCCTCTGCCAACCGTGTTGCCACGGCGGTCAAGCTGCCAACCCGGGCCTCTCGGGCGTTGGCATCCCTGCGGGTGGTATCCCTTTCGGGACCGGCCCCGCGCGAGGCCCCTATTTGGCATTGCTCCGGGTGGGGCTTGCCGTGCCGTCCTTGTTGCCAAGTCCGCGGTGGGCTCTTACCCCACCGTTTCACCATCACCCCTGCAAGCAGGGGCAGACTCTTCTCTGTGGCGCTTTCCCTGGGGTTACCCCCGCCGGGCGTTACCCGGCACCCTTGCCAACGGGAGTCCGGACTTTCCTCGGGCCCCGCCTTTCGACTTCACCCGCGGCCATCCAGCCCTCCGCGCGAGGGGTGAGTTAGGCGTCCCCAGGGCTTGCGTCAACCGCAAAGCGCCGCAGGCCCGCCGCAAGCGCGCGATCCGTGTCGTCCAGCGGGCCGTTCGCCCCGGGGCGAAAGCGCAGCCGGAAGGCGGCCAGCAGCGTGTCAGGGGGGGCATCGGGAAATCCGAAGGTGCACAGGTCCGCCTTGAAGTCGCGGGGCCTGTGCGCGCCGGGCCTGTCCGGGTCGGGCCAGACCGCCAGCCCCTGCAGCGCCAGGCGCCGCCAGTCAAAGCGCGCGCCGGGGTCGGACTTGCGGTCCGGGGCCATGTCGCTGTGGCCGATCACCGCCGCTGGCGGCAGCGCGTGACGACCCAGGATGTCCGCCAGCAACCGTTCCAGCGCCAGCATCTGCGGGTCGGCAAAGGGTTCGGCCCCGGAATTGGCCAGTTCGATCCCGATCGAGCGCGAGTTGACGTCGCCCTCGCCCCGCCAGGTCCCGGCCCCGGCATGCCAGGCGCGGTGGGTTTCGTCCACCAGCGACAGGACCGTGCCGTCCCGGTCGATCAGGTAGTGCGCCGATACCTCGGCCACCGGATCGCACAGCCGGTCCAGCGCCTCGGCGCAGTCAAGCACCGTGTAGTGCAGGACGACCAGTTCGACCGCCCTGCCCCGCCGGTCGCCAAAGTTCGGCGACGGGTGGCTTGGGCTCACTGCAGCGCGGTGCGGAACGGGCGCGGGTCCCACGAGCAGGCAAAGCCGTCGCCGTCCGGGTCAACGCCCATCCGGTCACGTTCCGGCCCGCCCTTGCCCAGGAAATCCTGCTGCGCCAGATCGGGCGAGGCGTACTTGCCACAGGGCCCGCTGGAATCGCGCTTGATCCCGCCGCGCTTGTACATCTGCACGCCGGGGGCATGGGTCGTCGCCAGGGCGAATTCCACGATGTTCGGTCCAGTGTCGCCCGGCCGCGCCGGCAGGTCCTTGGGCTGGACCACCACATATTCCGACCGGTTACGGGCGATGCGCTCGGCATCGCTTTCGATGGTCTCACGGGCCGAGACGGCCTCGAAATCCTGTTCGTCCGAGATGCCGGTGTGGCTGGCAACCTCGCCCGATTCTTCCTGGATGCCCGCAGGCGCCCCGCCCCGCGGGCGGTCGGCCCCCGAGACGATGGCCCCGGTGTCCAGCGGCGCGGCATAGGGGTCCACCGCTGGCGGCAGCGACGTGCCGTCCGCCCGGTCGATCGCTGCGGCAGCGGCCGCCGGATCAAAGCCCGCCGTCGGCGCACCCGGAGGCGGCACGACCGCCGCTCCGGCAGGCGCTGGCTGCGCCCCGCGGATATAGCTGTTGTAGTCCTGGAACCCGACACCCCCACTACCGTCCGCAGACGGGGTGCAGGCGGCCAGCATCAGTGCGGACAGGATGCCGGATGCGGCACCAAGGGAAATACGGCTCATCATTGCCTCAGGTGGGGACTTTTTTGCCGCCTTACCACCATTTCGCCGGTTTGGCCACAAAGCCCGCGCGGCTTTCCAACACATGTGCGTAATTCAGCAACGGTCCTTCGTCCCAGGGCCGCCCGATCAATTGCAGCCCCAGCGGCAGGCCTTGGGCGTCCAGACCGACCGGCACCGCGATGCCGGGAAGGCCCGCCAGGTTGACCGTGACGGTGAAGACGTCGTTCAGATACATCTTCACCGGGTCCGCATCCGCCATCTCGCCCAGGCCAAACGCCGCACTGGGGGTGGCCGGGGTCAGGATCGCATCCACCCCGTCCGCGAACACCGTCTCGAAGTCGCGCTTGATCAGCGCCCGCACCTTCCGCGCGCGGTTGTAATAGGCGTCGTAGAACCC
>JAKQLM010000747.1 GCA_029567145.1 Pseudomonadota bacterium | reverse complement strand
CAGCGCTGCCACGGTGTGCGGGGCATGGCGCAGGGGCGAGTCTTCCGAGCTGATCTCGCCCTTTTCCACCGCGCGGATTTCTTCGCGGATCGACAGAAGGGCGGTGATGAAGCGGTCGATCTCGGCCTTGGTCTCGGATTCGGTCGGTTCCACCATCAGCGTCCCCGCCACCGGCCAAGACATGGTCGGCGCGTGGAAACCGTTGTCGATCAGGCGCTTGGCGATGTCGTCCACCGTCACGCCATGATCGGCAAAGGGCCGGGTGTCCAGGATGCATTCGTGTGCCACCCGGCCCTTGTTGCCCATGAACAGGATCGGGTAGTCGCCGGCAAGCCGTGCCGCGATGTAGTTCGCGTTCAGGATTGCCACCCGCGTTGCCTGCGTCAGGCCGGGCCCCCCCATCATCAGACAATAGGCCCAGCTGATCAGCAGGATGCTTGCCGACCCGTAGGGAGCCGCCGAAACGGCCCCGTCCCCGGCGGTTTCCGGGTGCCCCGGCAGGTGCGGTGCAAGGTGCGCCTTGACGCCGATCGGCCCCATGCCCGGCCCCCCGCCGCCATGCGGAATGGCAAAGGTCTTGTGCAGGTTCAGGTGGCTGACGTCGCCGCCGATTTCCCCCGGTTTCACCAGCCCGACAAGCGCGTTCATGTTCGCGCCGTCGATGTAGACCTGCCCGCCGTGGTCATGGGTGATCTGGCAGATCGCCTTCACGGTTTCCTCGAAGACGCCGTGGGTGGACGGATAGGTGATCATGCAGGCGGCCAGCTTGGTCCCCGCCGCGACGGCCTTGGCGCGGAAATCCTCGACATCCACGTCGCCGTTCGGGGCGGACTTCACCACGACAACCTCCATCCCTGCCATCTGCGCGCTGGCCGGGTTGGTGCCGTGGGCGCTGGTAGGGATCAGGCAGACCGTCCGCTGCGTATCGCCCCGCGCGCGGTGATAGGCGAGGATCGTCAGAAGCCCCGCATATTCGCCCTGCGCGCCCGAGTTCGGCTGCATCGACATCGCGTCATAGCCGGTGATTTCGCACAGCTTGGCCGAAAGATCGGTTATCGCCTCATGATAGCCCGCCGCCTGATCGCGGGGAACGAAGGGGTGAAGGCTGCCAAATTCCGGCCAGGTGATCGGCATCATCTCGGCCGCGGCGTTCAGCTTCATCGTGCAGGACCCAAGCGGGATCATCGCCCGGTCCAGCGCGAGGTCGCGGTCGGACAGACGACGCATGTAGCGCATCATCTCGGATTCCGCGCGGTTCATGTGAAAGACCGGATGGGTCAGGTAGTCGGTGGTGCGCAGCATGTCTTCGGGAAAGCCCAGCGTGGCCCGGTGAGGGGGCACGCCGTCGATGCCGAATGCCTTGAGGACATGGACCAGCACGCGTTCATCGGTGGTTTCGTCCAGGCTGATGCCGACGCGGTTGGTGCCGATCTTGCGGAAGTTCAGGCCTTCGTTGCGGGCGGCTGCCAGGATGCCGGCCTGACCGACGCCGACTTCGACCGTGATCGTGTCGAAAAAGGCCTTGGGGTCCACCTTCGCGCCCGCTGCCTTTAGCGCGCGCGCCAGCCGCTGGGTCAGGAAATGCACCCGTTCGGCAATCGCGCGCAGGCCTTTCGGCCCGTGGAAGACGGCATACATGCTGGCCATGACGGCCAGCAGCGCCTGCGCGGTGCAGACGTTGGAGGTGGCTTTCTCGCGCCGGATATGCTGTTCGCGGGTCTGGAGGGACAGCCGGTAGACGCGGCCCCCCTGCGCGTCGATGGAGACCCCGACGATGCGCCCCGGCATCTGCCGCTTGTGCGCGTCCTTGACCGCCATGAAGGCGGCATGCGGGCCGCCATAGCCCATCGGCACGCCGAACCGCTGGGCGCTGCCGATGGCGATATCCGCCCCCATCGCGCCGGGTTCCTTAAGCATGCACAGCGCCAGCAGGTCCGTCGCCATGATCGCAATCGCCCCCGCCGCGTGAAGGCTGGCAATCCGTTGGGTAAAGTCGATCACATGACCGTAACTGGAGGGATACTGGAAGATCGCCCCGAAGACCTTGGTCGGGTCAAGCTTGCGGACGTCATCCTCGATGATCTCGATTCCCAGGGGCAGCGCGCGGGTGCGGATCACGGCGATGGTCTGGGGGTGGCAGAAGCGGTCGACGAAAAAGGCCTTGGCCTTCGACTTGGCCACGCGTTCGGCCATGGTCATCGCTTCGGCGGCGGCCGTGGCTTCGTCCAGAAGGCTGGCGTTCGCGACGTCCAGCCCGGTCAGGTCGCAGACCATGGTCTGAAAGTTCAGCAAGGCCTCAAGCCGGCCCTGGGCAATCTCGGGCTGGTAGGGGGTGTAGGCCGTGTACCAGGCCGGATTTTCCAGGATGTTGCGCTGGATCGCCGGGGGGGTGACGGTGCCGTAATAGCCCTGCCCGATCAATTGGGTCATCACGCGGTTCTTCGCGCCGACCTCTTTCATCCGGGCCAGCAGCTCATGTTCAGCCAGGGGTGCCCAGGTCAGGGGCTGCGCTTGGCGGATCGAAGCCGGGACGGTCTGGTCGATCAGTTCGTCCAGGGTCCGCACGCCGACAGCGGCCAGCATCTCGGCCATCTCGACCGGAGAGGGGCCGATGTGACGGCGGTTGGCGAAGTCATAGGGGTTGTAGTCGGTGGGCGTGAAAGTCATCGCGGATACCTCGAATGTCTGGGGAAGACGCCCGGCCCAGGGGCCCCAGAATCCTTGAGCAAGGATTCTGTCAAATTTCCTGGCCAGGAAACTTGGGGCGCGCGCGCAGGATCAGCCGATCAGCTCCTGATACTCGTCCTCGTCCATGAACTGGTCGAGCACGCTCAGGTCGTCCACCTTCAGCTTGAAGAACCAGGCGGCCCCGGTCGGGTCCTCGTTCACCATGCCGGGTGCATCGACCAGCTTTTCGTTCACCGCGACGATCTCGCCGTCGATCGGGGCCAGGATGTCGCTGGCGGCCTTGACGCTTTCGATCACGCAGACCTCGTCGCCTTCGGCGACCATCGTCTCGGTCTCGGGCAGTTCGACGAACACCACGTCGCCCAGTTGGGTCGCGGCGTGTTCGGTGATGCCGACGACGACGAAGTCCCCCTCGACGCGCAGCCATTCATGGTCCTTGGTATATTTCATCGGTCTGTCCTCAGCGCTTGTAGGTTGTCGGTTGGAAAGGAAGCTCGGTCACGGTGACGGGCAGGCGTTTGCCGCGCACCTCGCCCATCAGTTGCGTGCCGATGGCGGCATGGGCGCGGGCGACATAGCCCATCGCAATCGGGGCGTTGACGCTGGGTCCGAACCCGCCCGAGGTGACGCGGCCGACCGGCGTGCCATCCTGGGCGAACAGTTCCACGCCTTCACGCATCGGCGCACGGCCTTCGGGGCGCAGGCCGACGCGATGGCGCTCCGGGCCGTCCGCCAGTTCGCGCAGGATGCGGGTCGCGCCCGGGTAGCCGCCTTCGCGGTCACCCCCGGCGCGGCGGGCCTTTTGCAGCGCCCAGGTCAGGTTCGCCTCGACCGGGCTGGTGGTGGTGTCGATGTCGTGGCCGTAAAGGCAAAGTCCCGCCTCCAGCCGCAGGCTGTCGCGGGCCCCAAGGCCGATGGGGGCGACGCCGGGCTGCGCCAGATGCTTGCGCGCAAAGGCTTCGGCCTGCGCATCGGGGACCGAGATTTCAAACCCGTCCTCGCCGGTATAGCCCGACCGGCTGACCCAGATGTCACCGATCACCCGGTGGTCCATGAACCGCATCGCCGCGACGCCCGGCAGCAGAGCCTCCAGCGCGGCCTCGGCCCCCGGCCCCTGCAGCGCCAGAAGCGCGCGGTCGGTCACGGGTTCGACCAGGACGCCCGGCATTCCAGAGGTCATGTGCGCGATGTCCGCCGCCTTGCAGGCCGCGTTCACGACGACATACAGATGATCGCCGCGGTTGGTGAACATCAGGTCGTCCAGGATGCCGCCCTGGTCGTTGGTGAACAGGCCATAGCGCTGCCGCCCCTCGGCCAGACCCAGCACATCGACCGGCATCAGGGCTTCGAACGCCCGTTTCAGGTCGTCCATCGACCCTTTGGGCCGCAGGATCACCTGGCCCATGTGGCTGACATCGAACAGACCTGCCGCCGCGCGGGTGTGCAGGTGTTCCTTCAGCACGCCATCAGGGTACTGCACCGGCATGTCGTATCCGGCAAAGGGGACCATCTTGCCCCCCAATTCTGTATGCAGGTCGTGCAGACCCAGCCTTAGCAGCCCGTCGTCAAGGTCGGCCATTGCCGTCCCCCCATGCTTGGCCGGAGCATACCGGCACCGTCAGACAGGCTGATCCCTGCCCTGCGATGCCCCCTCTGTCCCTGCGCCATTTGGCGCGCCTGAGATCGTTATCCCTTCGGCGTCCCGCTGATGCGGGAACTCTCCAGAGTCTGTCGTCAGATACGGTCCCTTGCGCCTGAGAGTTTACCGGGGCGGTTGCTCCTTCGGCACCGATGGGCCTTTGCGGGCCCGCCGGATTCTCCCGAACCTGACGCCAGATGGGTAACCCATCAGCCCCCGGTGCGGCAAGGGGAATTCGGAATGCGACGGTATGCCAAAGCGGACCGACCCGGTCAGGCCCGCCGTTCCCCGGGGCTGGCGACCGGTTCGGCCTCGGGGCTGGCCACGAGGCTGGCCACGGGTGGTGGGGCCCGGCGCGGCGGCACGGCGGGCGACCGGATCGCCAGCAGCGCCAGCCAGGCTGCGGCAAGGCCGAAGACCACGCCGCCCAGGGCCTGCCCGATCAGCACGCCCTGCGCGCCCCAGTGGCCGCCCAGCCAGAGCGCCAGCGGGATCGTCCCGACCGTGTGGCGGCCCCAGTTCACCACGGTGGACCAGAACGGCCGGCCAAGGTTGTTGCAGACCGCATTGCCGACAAAGATCATGCCGTTGAAGAACCACAGCGAAGCCAGCGGCCCGCAGAACAGATAGACCAGATCGCGGGTCAAGCCCTCGGCCTGGAAGGCGTCGGCGATGGGCGCGCGCAGGACGAACAGCAGGGCCGAAACCAGAAGGATCACCAGCCCGGTGAAGATCAGCCCATCCAGGAACGCCCGCCGCACGCGATCCAGCCGCCCGGCGCCAAAGTTCTGCCCGATGATCGGCCCGATGGCCCCGGACAGCGCGAAGATCACCCCGAAGGCGACGGGCGTCAGCCGCCCGGCGATTGCCATCCCCGCCACCGCCGCCTCGCCGTAAGCACTGGTCGCGCGGGTGACAAAGGCCTGGCCCACCGGGGTCGCGACCTGGGTCAGGATCGCGGGCAGGGCGATGGCCCAGATCGGCCCCATGTCGGCCACCACCTGACCGGCGGTCGGGCGGTCGAACCCGCCGTAGTTCGCGGTGATCGGCCGCAGCGCCATGGCCGCGATGACCATGCGCGCCACGACACTGGCGATCGCCGCCCCGGTCAGGTCCCAGCCAAGGCCGAAGATCAGGATCGGGTCCAGCACCGCCGTGGCAACCGCGCCCCAGACCGTCGCCATCATCGCCGCCCGCGCATCGCCGTGGCTGCGCAGGATCGCGCCGCCGATCATGCCAACCATCAGCAGGGGCTGCGACGGCGTGACGATCCGCAGGAAATGCACCGCAAGCGCATGGGTCTCGCCAGTCGCGCCCAGCAGCGTCACCAGGGGCGACAGCAGCAGCCACACGATTGCCGCAAAGACCGACCCGAAGACAAAGCCGATCAGCAGCCCGGTCGTTGCCCGCGCCCGGGCCAGCGCCGGGTCCCGCGCGCCCAGCGCCCGCGCCACCAGCGCGCCCACGGCAATCGACATGCCGATGCCGAAACTGGTGGTGAAGAACAGGACCGCCCCGGCATAGCCAATCGCCGCAGCCAGTTCGGCCCGGCCCAGCATGGCGATATACAGCATGTTGATCAGATCGACGACGAACACCGCCATCAGCCCGATCGACGAGGTCAGCGCCATCACCGACACATGCCGGAACAGGTTGCCCTCGACAAACTTCGCCTGTCCCGCCACTTCGTTCGCCCCTTCCGAAAAGCACTTTCATACTGGTGCAAATATCCTCGGGGGTCCGGGGGCAGACAGCCCCCGGGGCCGGCCAAGGTCTCAGACGCCAGGCAGCTTGCGCAGAAGCGGCATCACATCCGCCATCTCGGGCCCCGCATCGCGCCCGGTCAGCGCCCGGCGCAGCGGGCGGAACAGGTCCTTGCCCTTGCGTCCCGTCGCCTCTTTCACCGTTGCGGTCCACTCGCCCCAGGTCGCCGTGGTCCAGGGCTGTGCGGGCAGCAAGGCCAGCGCCTGCCGCACGAAGTCGCGGTCGGCCTCGTCGATGACCGGCTCGGCCCCGTCGCGGAACAGGGTCCACCACGGCCCCAGATCGTCCAGGATCGTGATGTTGCCCTTGGCCACCGCCCAGAACGCCTCGGCCTCGGCCTCGGGCACGCCCAATCCTGCAATCCGGTCCTTCACCGCCTGGAACGGCAGCGCCTGCACATGGTGCCGGGTCAGGGGAAACAGGTCCTCGGCGTCGAACTTGGTCGGCGCGGCCCCGAAGCTGCCCACCTCGAACCCGGCCACCAGCTCGTCCATCGACGACACCAGCTCCACCGGCTTCGACGATCCCAGCCGCGCCATCAGGCTAAGGAGCGCCATCGGCTCCACTCCCCGCGCCCGCAGGTCGCGCAGGGACAGGACGCCCAGGCGCTTGGACAATTCCTCGCCCTGCGGCCCGGTCAACAGGCTGTGGTGCGCAAAGGTCGGCGGAGTGCCGCCCAGGGCCTTCATGATCTGGATCTGCGTCGCGGTGTTGGTCACGTGGTCCGCGCCGCGCACGATGTGGGTGACGCCCATGTCCACGTCATCCACGCTGGAGGCAAAGGTATACAGCACCTGCCCGTCCGCCTTGATCAGCACCGGGTCACTGACGGACGCCGCGTCGATCGAGATCGGTCCGATGATCCCGTCGGTCCATTCGATCCGCTCCAGATCCAGCTTGAAGCGCCAGTAGCCCTGCCGTCCCTCGGCGCGGTAGGCGGCCTTCTGCTCTTCGGTCAAGGCCAGCGCCGCGCGGTCATAGACCGGGGGCTTGCCCATGTTCAGCTGCTTCTTGCGCTTCAGGTCCAGCTCGACGGGCGTCTCGAAGCATTCATAGAACCGCCCGGCCGCCTTCAGCGCTTCGGCGGCTTCCGCATAGCGCGCCATGCGCTTCGACTGCTGCTCGACCCGGTCATAGCGGATGCCCAGCCAGGCAAGGTCGGCCTTCAGCCCGTCGATGTATTCCTGCTTTGACCGCTCCTGATCGGTGTCATCCAGCCGCAGGATGAAGGTCCCGCCGTTCTGGCGGGCGATCAGATAGTTCATCAGCGCGGTGCGCAGGTTGCCCACATGAATCCAGCCGGTGGGCGACGGGGCAAAGCGGGTGACGGTCGAAGCGGAAGAGGTGGACATCGGGGCGGCTCCTTGGAAGGCCCTTCCCTGTCACAGGCCCCCGGATTTGTCCAGTTTGCGCCGAACTTGCCGCCGCACGTGGCAACGCCGGCGGGCGGGGCTCGATGCCCCGTTCGGCGGCACCCCGGTCAGGGTCACGCCGGATGGACCGGCCAGCGCGCCCGGGTGTCGTCCACGCCCGCCCGGATCAACGCCCGCAGGACCGTCTCGTCCACCGCCGCCAGCCGCCGCAGATAAAGGCAGGCCTTGCCCATCCGGTGCGGCCCAAGCCGCGCCAGCAGCGCCCCTGACGTCGCCCCGGCCGTCAGGCCGTAAAGCGACATCTCGGCCTTGCGAAGGGCAAAGCCCACCACCAGGCTCTGCCCCGCATGGCCGCTGTCATAGACGTAATCATAGCGCCCGAACCCGACCATCGGGCCCCACATCCGGGGCGCAAAGCCGGTT